>DIJW01000196.1:12542-12736 GCA_002421475.1 Thiomicrospira sp. UBA5634
GATATAATTGTGAAAGGTTTGGCGGGCGCGATAGAAGCCAAAACCGTGACTTATGATGTCGCACGTTTACAAGAAAATGCAGTTGAATTGTCCTGCTCTGAGTTTGGTGACGCGATTATTCAATATATGTAATGAAGTATTAATTTGATGCTGGTTTGTGGCATTAATTTTGCTTTTTATTTTGGGTTCAGGTG
>DIJW01000116.1 GCA_002421475.1 Thiomicrospira sp. UBA5634
TCAACCGCCTGGCCTGTGCTATAATCCGCTCCAATTTTAACCAAAGGACACTCCTAGAAAGGACTTATGGCAAAGCAAGACGTAATCGAATTTGAAGGCACCGTTTTAGAAACACTGCCTAATACCATGTTCAAAGTTCAACTTGAAAATGGCCACGAAATTCTCGCCCACATCTCAGGTCGTATGCGTAAAAACTATATCCGCATCCTTGCAGGTGACAAGGTCAAAGTTGAGCTAACGCCCTATGACCTAACCAAAGGCCGCATCACTTACCGCGGTAAATAAACGTTACTCAAATGAGTCGTTTAACGAAAAAAGCCAGCTTAATAGCTGGCTTTTTTGTTTCGCTAACCACCGGCTTGCTGCCAAAAACTCGACACATCCACACCCAATGCAGAAATAAAGTCATACTCCTGCATATTGCCGGGCGCTAAAGTGCCGTCAAAGTCATACACGATTACAAAGGGTTTAGTCACTTACCGAATTTCCTTTTGGCTTGCCTTGGGTGAACATAAGGTGCTCAATAGCGCGAATACCTGAAACCTCATAGTCAATTTTTTGCCTATACTTGCTAACAAATCCTGTCGCGCCATCTTCTTTCAACACCCTATGACAATAAGCCACATAGGACGCATAATAAGAAATGTCATTGAGATGGAGCTGGTTAATATGCGCATCCGCTCCTTTTAAAAAGCGATAAACTCGGCTATCCCAAATCGGGAAAACCGCTGGATTAATAAAATGCAGCAGCTTTGACAGCCCAACCAGCGAATTATTAATTAAGGGTTTGAGTTTCTCTATCTGCTCAAAATCAATCTCTTCCTGCGTTGAAATTGATTTATGCTGGTTCAGAATCTTAACAGCCTGATCTAGCTCGTTACGATAATCCTCTCCCTTAAACTTTAAAATCGTAGGCATCCAGCTATAGGTAAACCCACACCCAATGACCACATCCAATTTTTCTAAAAGTTTTTTGGGGCGAAAAAATTCAACAAAGTAAGGATAAACTTCCACATATTGATCACTTGTTGTGTCTAACGAAATCAAGAAGTCTTCCGCATTGTCCAGAACCTTTTTGGCATCTAAAACGTCGATAAAATTGGCTTGCACCCCTATAAATCTCATATAGTATCTATGGTTGAAATCGTAAATCATTGATTAAAGACTCTGTAATTTCTGATAAATCCGCACCATCGGGAGCGTATCTGGACTAGCTACATTCCTACTTAAACAAAGCCATTTATTTTTAGACTTCGTTATTCGCTTCAATTACGTTGCTGTTGTTCGGGCAGACCTTTCTGAATAATGAAATCAACGACTGCCTTGTGCTTTTCATATAAGACACTCGCCTTTTCAAACAGGTCTTTATCATCAATTACCTTCCTTTCAAGCAGTACAAGATAATGCTCAATAAAAACAATAGCGTCACTTGTAAGTTCAGCCTTTGACTCATTAATGAAACCTTTTAATGCATCGTATAACATTTGATAGCTCATTGGTTTCCACGAATCTTTAGTTGGGCTTTCTTCGTCAGGGGTGAGGTAAATATAAAATGGTCTGAATCCTTTAAAATCTTCCTGAACAATTTTTTGATACCGCTCTAATTGCCCATCTGACTCGCTAGATTTAACCTTATTTTCAATGACAAATATTTGCTCATTTATCTCACTCAAAATCACAAGGTCAATATGTTTATACTCTCGCCAAACCTTAACGTCCTCATAACTCGCCAGCTCAAACATTAAATGCTCTTTCCCAGCGTCGTATCTAGCAAAAAAGTGTCGTAGAAACTTTTTCAATATAGCATCACCCACACCCAAACCTGAGCGGGGATCCAAAAGCACACTTAAAGCATTGGAATGCCTTATTTCATAATGATTCATGCCTACAGCTTCAAATATATTGAAGCTTTCAAACTTTTGTTTAAAGTAAATATCGCCTTCCAAAGCGTGCAAAAAAGAGATAAATTTATCTTTTTCTGGAACCTCTGTTGAATTTGAATTCATTCTTCACCTCCCTGCGAAATTCCGCCAGCTACACTAGCTTTATGTAGATCACTTAAAAACTCACGAATGGCATCCTCTACTTTTTTATTTAGCTCACTGGATTCAATTTCCTTCTCAATACGATCGTACAGGCTACCAACAAAGCTTTCGTCAATATGTTTCTTATACATTTCGTTAAGGTTCTCGTCGCGCTCAACAAGGCTGCATGAAAACAGCTTGTTCCATGTGCCACCACGCTTTACTTTCTCTTCGTTTATTAAAGAACCAAGCTTATATCTCATGTCATCATCGTCCATCGGGCCAAGAACAAGTGCCAACCTTAAAGAAGTTTCTTTAAGTTCAACCTCCCAAAAAAAAGGGAACCAGACATCATGATTATTACGCCCTTTTTTATTAAAAACATTCTTGTTTAAATCTATAAATTTATTGGAAGCTTCTGAAACAGAAGTCTGCCAGCTTGGATGATAGAAACCTATATACCGTGAACTACATGTCAAACCTAGCCATGAGTTAGATTTATCAAAATGCTCCTTTAGCACATCACGAAATAAAAACCGTTCATCTCGGTCGTCATAAATATTTTTACGAATATAGTCGATAATATTTTGATGCTGAGCATAAATGCGCTTCGCAACTTTTTCTAATTCATCTTCTGTCATCACCCATTCCTCGGTTTCAATTGATATTCGAATCAGCTCACTTGTTTTAAACTTTGATAAATCCTTACCATCGCGAGCGTATCCAATCGGCAATAGGCCAATAAAGCTTGGCGAATACTGTCGCGTTGGTTTGGGTCTTTTAGGCGATGTAGATTGGCAAAGGTGTCCATCGCCATGCCGCCGTTTTGGATTTCGAGTTGCTTGTAGTCCAGCTCGGGGTCGTTAGGGAACATCGCCGGTAATACCGATTTGATGGAAAAACTGCCATTAAAATCCGGGTGGTAATAGCCAAGGTTTCTAAAAGGTACAATCAGGTCTTTAAATCGGCTGATCAGTGCTTCAAGCGCATCGGCGTGCTGAGGAAATTGTTTTGCAAGCTCTCTAATACGGCTAATTTCAAAGCTTTGGTTGAAAGCGATAATACTGCCCTGCTCGCCTAAATCGTTAAGCATCTGCACGACCAGGCCTGGTCGTGGGTCGCTATGTTCATCGCCAAGATATTCTTTATGCTCTAGCTCACCGCTTTCATGCAGGATATGCAGCGAGTATTGAAATGGCATTTGCATATAGGGCTTTTGACCGTCAAAACGCGGAATGGCTTCCATAAAGGTTTCAAAGTCAAAAAAGTATAGCGGATAGACTAAATCCGCCATAAAGTCTTGAATGATATGCGGCTGAATTAATGGCTGGCGGGTACTGGCGGTTTCAACTTGAATCCGTTGCACCGGACTAAGTGATTCGGTGGGCGGAATGTCAGCATACTGCACGATGCCTCGATGATATAAATCAAACTTTTTCGCCGAGTTCATGCGATAGAGGTTAAACACGGAAACGTCCGGCACGTCTCGCCAACAATGGCTTTTAAAATCACAACTATGTGGATCATCGCAGTGTGAGCCAATTAACATTTGGGGTTCGTCGGCTTTTAACATGGCCTCCATTCCCGCTTGATATTCATGTACGTCTTCCACTAATGTCAGCACATCTTCTGTAATGTCTTCTATCGTAAAAAGTCGCTGAATATCCAACTCACCTTGACGAAGATATTGATTGTTGACGTGAACGATATGAATGCGTCCAAGCGTTAAAACTTCGGACAGCGAGTACCATTGCACAGCGGCATCTTTAAGGTGATAGTCTTTTACGCCGGTGGACGCTTTGACTTCATAGACATCCCAACCATCGCCGTTTTTAACCAGAATGTCAGCCATCGCAAAAATGCCATTTTGCTTAAACGCGGCCTCATAAATAACCTCAACGCCATCCGCAATCAATTGACGAGTTTGTTCAACCATGCCGTCAAAGTTTTGGGTATCAAATTCAATTTCAATGCCGCCGGGAAATAATTGACAGGCTAGATCACCCACCGTGTGTCCTGTATCAAACAAGGCTTGTTGTGCCGCGTCGGGTTGATCGCGCAGTTCAGGACGGTGTTTTAATAACCACAGTGATTTATGACACTGTAAACCACGAATGAATTGAGACTTTGAGAGCATCCTTTATCCTTTTTTATTATTGTGCCGCCACTATAAAGGGTTGAACCCGTTTAATAAAGTCTTCAACCGTTGGTTGATATGCGGGGTTCTCAATATCATCGGCGTAGTCTAAGTCAAAAATCTTCAAGTACGCGTCTCCATTCTCATAGCCAGATTCGATTTCAAACATAGATGATCCCGTCTTACGGCTTTCACTCACAAATGCAAAGTTATATGGTGCTAATAAGCTAGAACCAACGGTATGTTTCTGATAAATGTATAGCAAAACTTCTGAAGGAAAGGTTTGATTCCAAATAGGTTCAAATAAGTTTTCAACAAACTTATAGGTGGTCGAATCTTGCTTGTTATCATCAATAAATAATTTAGTCATCGTCATCGAACGTTTCGTCCCAAAAGGCTTTTCGTTTAACACATGTTTTTAGTGCTGTTGCATAATCCATTACCCAAAAAACATGACGGTTGTCGGTAGCCGCCTGTTCCGGATCGCCATATTTAGCCGATAAAGCTTGGTAAGCCGGATCACCCTTTTGGATATCAATGGCAATCGAACCTAAATAAGGCCACGACATCATTCCGAGCGGTACAACATCAGTGACCCGATAAACTTTTACGTTGGGAAAATTCTGTGCCATAAAGCTTAAAAATTCCTGGCGTGCATCCAAATCTATATAGTCAGACGTTACATCTATGTATTCTGACTCCACACAAAACCGACCGAAATCTGTAGGCACAGGTTTTTTAAATACTAAAAACTCTTTATACAATCGGTGAAATACAAACCAATACCCATCCCGCTTGAGATCATAGGAAATCAACTCTTCAATTTCTTTGATAAATTCATCTTCTATCATTTCATCCATGGTTTTCACTCAATTAGCGTATTTCGACAAACAATATCAGCAGCAAATAAAAGACGCGATGTAACGAATTGCTTAGTCGTCTTCTAACTCTTCATCCCAAAAGGCTTCTCGTCTGCTATGGGTATCCACTGCAACTTCATAAGGCATACACCAAAAAACATGACGATTGTCGGTAGCCGCCTGTTCTGGGTCGCCATATTTAGCCGATAAAGCTTGGTAAGCCGGATCACCCTTTTGGATATCGACCGCAATCGAACCTAGGTATGGCCACATCATTGTTCCAACCGGCACAAAATCCATAACCTCGTACAATTTTACGTTGGGAAAATTCTCGGCCATAAAGTCCAAAAATGCTTGTCTCGCATTACTGTCTGTGTATTTTTGATCCAGCCAAAACCCATCTAAGTCTGGTGGTATAGGTTTATGAAATGCTTTAATGTCGTTATATAGCGTGTTAAAAACAAACAAATATCCATCTCGCTTTAGCTCAGTGACAACCAGTTCTTCTATCGTTTTAATTATTTGCGGCATATTTTTCCTCACTCGCTAAAAAACCGTAAACACGTTCAAAATGTTGTTCAATATTTTTAAAACTATGATCTCCGCCCTCTTCAAGAATCGTTTCTGCACTTGGCAGTGTTTTTAAGGCTTGCCGATAATCCAGAACTTCATCGCCTTTTTGCAGCATCAAAAGATAATGTTCCGGTTTCGGTTCATTAACAACAAATTTACTTAAGGATTCGGCATGGTGTTTTTGCCATTCAAAATGCGCGCCGTCATAAAAGTTTTGCACTTGACCGATTTCGTTCATTAATAGCACATCCGGTCTTATCGCCGGGTTAATTAATACCGCCTTTAAGTTAAATTGCTCTGCTAAATGCATGGCATAAAAGCCACCCAATGAAGAGCCAATCAAGCCAAGCGGTTTATCGCGTTGACAAACCGCTATACAATCCGACAGCGTCTGTATTGCTAATTGCGGTACAGGCGATAATGATGGCGCAAAAAAATCTATCGCGTGCATTTTGAAATATTCTCGAAAAGCTTGCGCTTTACTTCCCATGCCGCTGGAGGCAAAGCCATGAATATAAATAATCATGATATTCCTTTATGTGACTTGTAGGTTGTTCTAAAAACCAACTCAACATTAATCGCTTTCTATGTCGTCACAGCAACCCTGAAAATTAGATACTTGATGACGCCTAATCGAACTCAATAACCGGCGCACTTTTGGCTCGCACTTTAACGAAAAATTTGATGCGGTAGTTATGATGAATATCTGTCATTGAAATCAGTTTTTTGCGCTGCATCAGTTGATATAAAAAACTGCAAGGCTGATTAAATTGTGTCGTTGAAAGGTTTGTATTTGCACCGAATTTATCAAATTCTGCTGCTTTTCCCTGACTAATACCGGTCGCATTCAATACAAAATAGCCGCCGTCCAACCGCTCTTTCGAATTAAGGGATTCAACTGAGACTATAAAGTGCAAGGTTAAGTCGTACCCACGCCATTTGTATTTACTATTTCCAGCTTGCTCTAACCATGCTTGGTCAAGGTTGATTAAAGATTGTTTAAGTCTGCGCTCTTCATTCACCAAGGTTGTATTTAGCTGTGCTGACAGAAAACATTCGCCCAAAGATTGACTCTCTGCCAATCGCGTCTCATTGGCATAAAATTTAATCGCATCACCTATATATGAAACCCTTGCTTCACAATAAGCACCACCTAAGTGCGCAATTTGTGTCCAAGTTAAATGTTGAGCGTTACACGTTTGTGCATAGAGTTTAAAAAACCAATAACAATGGTTTTGACCGCCGGGCTTGATTGATGCCTCTGAAAAGTCATTCCAATTCACCCGCCCCCAAGGAATCGGATGAATTGCGCTATATTCAAATACGGTTGCTACATTACTTTTTTCGTGTCGATATTGAGGTGCCGTTTCGTGCCAATAATAATGAAGATCAAAGCTTGCAGACTTTTCAAAACGCTCATCACACATCATCGGCGCTTCCTCTCCATCCAATAGCGGCGCTAACTCATGTTGGGCTTTGCTCAATTGGAGGTTAATCCGTTCAAGCCGCTCTTTTTCAGTCTGCGTCAATCCATTCATCGCATTGCCTCAATGACCGCATTTATATTCGTCAACGCCTCTAACGCTCCTAAAGCGATACCAATATCAGCCTTATGCGCCAGTTGAGGATTGATTTGAATGTAAGTTGAATCTAACCAATTACGAATCATGGTGCTTTGAGAACGCACCGCCGGCAATGCCGATCCGGCACCTATCTCAATCATGGCGACCTTTTTACTTTTTCGACTTCTTAACGGTATCAACCAATCTTTGTATCGCTGTTGTTGAGCCAAACTGCGCGTGTCGTTCCAATACCAATCGTTAAACATCAATATATTGGGTCGCAGTAATTCGCCATTATCAACACTGTGTATCAGGTCTTTTGCACGCAATGTGTTTGCATCGACTTCAATCTCAAACCCGTCAGCAGAAATAATGTTGCCTTTACCGTTAAGGCTTTGCAGGTGATGAATCGAGCCGTGACATTCGTATATTGAGTGTTCATCAAATCCGGCTTTTTGAAACTGTCCATCGACATTACTGGTGTAAATAAAATATCCACCAGGCCTGGTGGTCGCCCAATCTTTTAGAATCTCAAACCCTAGATGCGGAGTGGTTTTGCGATACAAATTCAAACGATGTCCATAAAATCCCCACGCCAACTCTGGTGTTTTTTCAAACGCTTCGGGATTCGCCAAATCGGTAAAACTATGACCGGTCTGCTCTAGCATCGGGTAAGCTTTCCAAAACCCTTGTTTGCCACGAAAATCGGGCAACCCAGAATCAACGCCCATCCCTGCACCAGCCAAAATAACCAGCGCGTCGGATTGCGAAATCGCCAGTGCCGCCTGTTCGATAGACTTTATGAATGACTGTTGCATGTAATTATTCCGCTTTGAGTGAATAGAGTTCGATATGTACCGCTTTGTTTAATTTACGCGCATAATCAATCGACGATTTTGTGCCGCGTGATTTTCCATCCCAAAACGCGATCACATAATCGCAAGATTCAACGATTTGGCGATTACGAATAACCCCCGCCCCACGACCAAAAATTTTCCAATCCGGTTTAAATAGTTGGACTTCCAGCCCGTTTTGTTTGGCATACAGTTCCGCCAACGCATCCGCACCTTTTGCACCACCCGATACCACCACCATTGGGCAATGTGCATCCAGCACATCTTTTAACAAACCGAAGTTATCAAAATCACGTGAACCAATAACGGCAATCTTTTTCATGTCAGTATCCTTTTATCAATGCGTTAATTGGCTGTTAGTTTATCGACTTAATGTGATGACGAATAGGGATGAACAAGACACTGGCGACATGAATTGTCGTCAGTGAGTTTTAAGACTACTAAGTTATTGATTTATTAGGCCAGTACAAGGCCACATTTGCCAAACTAACCATGTACGAAACTTTTTAACTAAGCAATACACGATGCTTTTTTGCTACGTTGATGTGTATTTCTATACAACACTCTACTGCACACCTAACCCGCTCATAAACCCTATACCGTTTTGTTTAGCGTATCCCGGTTTATAACTACATTCTTCGCTTAAAGCTTGTAGCACCAGGCCTGGTTCAAAGTCTTGATAACCCAAACTGAATTTACGTTTTACGGCGGCAAAGTCACCAGGGGTCAGTAAGCTCAATTGTGAAAGCTGCTCTTTGATTTGTTCGAGTTCGATCTGACTAAACTCACTCTCTTTAAATAGCGTTTGAAACAACCACCAGGCCTGGTCGGGTTGAAGTGGCTTGAATTCCATTTTGACGTCAAACCGTCGCATCGCTGCCGCATCGAGGTTTTTCACCAAATTGGTGGAGGCGATAAACACGCCTTCAAACGCTTCCATTTGCGTGAGCATTTCATTCACTTGGGTGACTTCCCAACTACGCACGGCATTTTCACGCGATTGTAAAAAGCTGTCAGCTTCGTCTATTTGTAATACTGCGCCTTCGCGTTGGGCTTCTTTAAACGCATAGGCGATATTTTGCTCAGCCTCACCAACGTAGGGAGACAACAAATCGGACGCGCGTTTAATCAATAAGGGCTTATCCAGCTGCTCGGCAAGATAATGGCCGAACGCGGTTTTACCTGTGCCGGGCAAACCATATAAACAAAAACGTCCTTGTTTTCTCTGTTTTACGCCGTCCACCAACTTGTCGAGATTCACATCGGTATTAAGATACTGCAACGAATAGTCTAGTTTGCTATCAAGGTTTTTTAGCTTAATCTCTTTTTTGCCTTGGGCTTGCAAGGTGGCGTTAACCAAACTCAGAACTTTGTCTTGAAGTTGTTGGGTTGTCATGGTTTCGTTGTGCAGGGTTTTGGTGACTTTAACCGCACGCTCAATCACCGCCGGCACCAGGCCTGGTTGTTTGGCAAGCTCATCTAACCAGCTTGTTTTAACCGGCAATTGCGCAAACAGGTCATTTAAAATAGTACGCCGCACACTGCGCGGTGGATTACTCAGCTCAATCACCATATCAAAGCGGCGTAAGTAGGCGGCATCTATTTGGCGCACGGCGTTACTCACCCAAAAAGTGGGAACCGGATTGGTTTCAAGCAGTTGGTTAATCCAAGCTTTGCTGTTGTTGCCGCGTTGGCGCGGGGAACTAAAAAAGCTAAACAAGTTATCGGTTGGAAACACATCCTCCACTTCATCAAACATCATTAAACACTTACCTTGGTGGGCTAAGGCACTTTGCGCCAATTTGTAAACATCAATACGCCGACTAGCAATGATGCCATCACCATCTTCATCTTCACTCACAATTTCAAACAACTGTGTTTTAAGCTGCTGTGCGAGCGCTTTGATCCATTGGGTTTTACCTGTTCCCGGTTCACCATGCACCAAAATATTGATGCCGGTTTTATGGGTTTGATTCTGCAGGTAGTCGAGCACAGTTTGCGTTTGCTCTTGAAGATGCGGGTAATTATCTAATGTCAGGTGCGATTGGGACGACAATACGAAATAACGACTTAATAAATCAAGTGGCGCTTGGCTTTCAGCCGTAATCAGGTCTGCAAAACCAGTAAGCAAATCGACTTTACGCGACAGATCACCCACCGAACTATTATCGACTTTTAATAATCCAGCTTGGTGCAAACGCCCCGTGCGATTAAGCGCTTCGTTAATCGCAAGGCGCGGTTGTTTTAAAAACACCGCTAAAACATTCACGAGTTCTTGGCGACTTAAACCGTCCAAAAAATCAGTGAAGTTTTCAAACTTTTTAACCGTGCTAATCAAGCTAAACAGACCTAACAAATGCTGTTCAACGTCGGATAAATTGAGCATATCGCTGATTGCGCGTAGGTTGTCACCCAATGGACCCTTAAATCTTAGATTCGACTTTTCCAACTGACTATTTACAGCGACAACATGTGGGGCTAACGCCGATAGCGCATCTTTAAAATCTGAATCTTTATCATCAAGATGCATATCAATGTCCAGCATCATTGCGAAATCTATGCCTGACAAATTACGAAAACCTTCGTACACCTCAACACGCCTACGATAAATCGGTTCTTGCAGAATACGCGTGATCCACAAGGCAATAAACGCTCTATTATCTTCAGCGTTAATGAAGGCATCCGTTACCACCAGGCCTGGTTTGATTGTTTTTGCTTTTGCCATGTTAATCGCTCCTGTGTTGATTGCTTGAGCGTAATATAAAACCCATTACAAACGATTGACAGGATAATACAGACAGACTCCGACATTAATTGTCGCTAGTTTTTATAATAAAACTCAGTTGATACAAAATTACGCTAAGCTATACAAAAAAACATTGAGGTATAAAAAATGAATGACGCTTGTTATCGCCGTATCCAAAGCCTGCGTTTGATTCCAAAAGCCCCTGCTCGTATTAGTGTGAGCCAACTGCATGAAAAACTGGTCGGCCACGGCTTTGACATTGACGTTCGCTCAGTTCAACGTGATGTAAATAGCTTGGCGAATTTGTTTGCGATTGAAAACGATGGCAATAAAGACATTCCCGGTTGGTATTGGCGCAAGGATGCACAAAAACTGGAATTGCCGGAAATGGAACCGGCCGTGGCGCTAAGTTTTCGGATGGTTAAATCGTTTTTAGAGCGTTTTATGCCGCCCAGTACACTCGATGATTTGAGCGACTATTTTAACTATGCCGAAAAGGTGTTGAATAACCTGCCGGAAAATCACCTTTCTGACTGGACAAACAAAGTAGCGATGCTTTCTCGCAATCAGCCCTTATTAAGCCCGAGCATTGCTAATGATATTCTGAATAAAGTCTATACCGCCCTACTCACTGATAAACAACTTCAAGCGGTTTACCGACCGAGAGCAGAAGATGAAGCCAAAGAGTATGCTATCAATCCGTTAGGCTTGGTGCTGATTGATAAGGTCATTTATTTAGTTGGCACACTCTGGGAATATCGTGACATCAAACAATTCGCCCTGCATCGTTTTGAATCTGCCGAAGTCACGAAAGAAGACGCGATCGAATATTACGGATTTGATTTACAGAAATACGTCAAACAAGGTCAGTTTGAATACCTGATTAGTGAAGAAAAAACCATTAATCTCAAGCTGGTCGTGTCTGAGCAGATTGCGTTCCATTTAACCGAATCACCACTAAGTGAGAACCAAACGATTAAACCTGAAAAAGATACCGGACGCTTAATTCTCCGTACTGAAGTAAAAAACACCCAACAACTGCGCTGGTGGTTAATGAGTTTTGGCGATGGCCTGGAAGTACTGTCACCTAGCGGTCTGAGAGAAGAGTTTAAACAAACAACGCGCGCATTAATGAATAAGTATCTGGAAAGTCATGACCCTAGTTCCTAACAAATTTAGCGCTTTATAAACGCCGATCTTACCCCTCAAGGTATCTCAATATAATTGCAAAATTCCGCTTTCGCCCTGCATATCACCCAATAACCAAATCTGTTCAAACGGATAGTTGGCACTTAATTGAATGTATTGTTGATGATCTTCAAAATCTTGCCTTGTCCATAATGGATTAGCGTTGCGAATCACCAACCAGACTCGTTGCGAATGATAAGACTTTTGCGCTTTATTAACTAATAAGGTGTTCAGTGCTTCTAATAAACGGTGATCCGGCGGGGTTTGTTGCAAATGAACCAACGCTTCGCGGGTATGATCAGATAATTCACGTCCCAACATATGCATGGCTTCTTCTTCGCTGCCATATAAGTGCGCGATTTCAAGATCCAATTTTTGACTGTCAAAATAACAGGTGACATCCGGTTTACGCGGTTCATTGTGCCAAATATGCCGCATGGTTACACCAAACTCAGCTTCATAGCGCCGCATAAATAATTTGGCCGCTTCGTGTTCTAACTGACGTTTTTCGTACTGACTCATCCGCCTTAACTCGCCGAACCAACTTGAGTAACCATATACCACAGCATATAACCGCCGTATAAAACCACCATCACCAAGCTGAGCAAAGTAATCGGCCGCAAGCCTTTTTGCTCCGGAACCACTTCACCTTTCCACTGCATTTTTTTATGCCGAATGTGGCGTTTTAACATCCACCAAAAGAAATAAACAATACCGGCTAAAACAATATACTTGAGCATAATCCGCTTAACGCTTTCCGGCCATTAAACGACGCACCTTTTCAAGCTGCTCTTGGGTATCCACTCCTACTCCGGCTTCACACAAGGCATCTTCAACCAAAATGCGCTCGCCATGCCACAATACACGCAACTGCTCTAAACGCTCAACCTGCTCCAATGAACATTCCGGCCAGGCAATATAACGTTTCACAAACCCAGCGCGATACGCATACAAACCAATATGGCGTTTATAGTGCCAATTATCCGGCAGGGTTTTTGGTTCAACCGCAAATTGATCACGCGCCCAAGGCAAAGGCGCTCGGCTGAAGTTAATGGCGAAATTGTTTACATTTCGACTCACTTTGACCGCATGCGGGTTAAAAACCGTTTCTAAGTCTTCAATGGGTTCACATAACGTTGCCATAAACACATCATGTCGACCCGCCAATGCTTGTGCTACCTGGTGAATTAACTCGGGCGGTAACATCGGTTCATCGCCCTGCACATTCACAATAATCT
>DIJW01000191.1 GCA_002421475.1 Thiomicrospira sp. UBA5634
ATGTACTCAGACACTGCAGCAGTCGATACCGTATTTAGCGATTGAGGATGAAGGTAGGTTGCAGGATGCGTGGTTGCGTGAAAATTTTGTTATGCAGTTGTTCACCCAAGCACGTTGGCGTGAGTTTTTGACCTCATCACCAGGCCTGGCGCAATTGCAAGCTTTTCATCGGCAACATAAGTTTTTGTTGTTATCAAAAAATGAAGCAATTTATCGCCAAATGGGGCCTGTGGTTGCGAATGCCACATTAATGAATTGGGATCAATCCATTGCCCAGTATGAAACCTTATTGAAACAGGCATTGGCAAGTAAAACACAGCGTAGTGCAATGTTAAATGTGCTTGAACATTTGTATGGTTATGTTAAAGATCGGGTCAGCCCTAACCAAAAAGCACTTTATCGTGAGTCGTTGGAAGAGTTTCGCCAAGGCGTTATCCCGTTGATTGCTCTAATGAAGTTGTTTAAACAATGGGTGGATGAGTTTGCCGTGGCGTATTTGCAAGAACAGTGGATTTTTGATCCTTATCCTGCTGATTTGGCATTACGTTCAAACTTATTGGCGTTTAAAAATTTGCCTAACAAAACTGATAAAACATAAGCGCAAACAATAAAGCTGTACCGCTAAAATAAAAACGCCACCGTTAGGTGGCGTTAAAAAAAGTACATATTAAAATTGGAAACGTGGCTTAGCTTCAGCATGAATGAGTGGCGTTAGGTCCGTTTCAAATAATGATTCTTCCAACCATTCATGTTCACTGATTCGAGTAATCAGTTTTGCCTGCATTGCTGGGCTGTATCCAATCACGGCGAATAAACGACCACCCAAATTAAGTTTATCTTTATAAGCTTGCGGCAGCTCGCTCACAGATCCGGTAAATACAATCACGTCATAACGTTGGTTACCCGCCCAATTTTGGCTGGCATCACCGATAGCAAATTCGATATTGTTAAACGCATTTAAACGAGATTTTGCGGTTTCTTGTAAAGACTCAAACAATTCAACCGTGGTGACATCTTTAGCTAGGCTGGCAAGCAAAGCCGTCATATAACCGCTTCCGGTACCGATTTCTAAAACATGTTCTTCACAATCAATATCAAGAGCCTGTAAAATGCGGGCTTCAATTTTGGGATGAAGCATACGTTGGTTTTCGCCGATCGGTAACTCGATGTCTGAATAAGCGAGGGTTTTCTGGCTGGGAGCAACGAACTCGTGTCGTGGTAGTTTCTCAAGTAATTCAAGCACTTGAGGGTCAAGTACATCCCACGGGCGGATTTGTTGTTCTACCATGAAAAAACGTGCTTGATCTAAGTTCATTGTGGCTACCTTTTTATGGGGCGTAATTTTGATGCGCTAGTCACATACGTAATAAATAACGCCTGAATGGTCTAGACGAATTTTTAAAAAAGCGATTATAGCGAAAATTTGTCGATAAGGGGAGTGTGCTCATGTCCTTCATCATAACGCCGATATATTTAAGTGTTATGTCATTGCGCATTTAACGTTTCATTTGAATTGGTTTTTTAAACTACAATATTCAAATTATTTGATTTTGGAGAAGTTGATGGAGCGTATTTCGTCAAAAGTGGTTGTAGAGAAGTTGGCTGAAATAAAGCGATTGCCTCATATGCCGGAGGTGTTGTTGGAGCTTAATCGTTTGCTGGCCTCTCCGAATGGCGTCCATGTAAATAGTGTAGCCAAGTTAATTATGCAGGATGCTCGATTAACAGCTGGTTTGCTCAAGGTGGTAAATTCTGCCAAGTATCAAATGGGAAAACCGATCGATAATCTCGTTGATGCGATTGCACGCTTAGGTGTGAATGATTTGCGTGTGATGGCTTTGGCGATTAACTATGGCGAAGCATTTAGTGTTGCGCCGTTGTTGGACAGAGAAAAGTTTTTAAATCACGGTTTATTGGCGGCGCATATTGGTGCCATACTGGCGAAAAGTCCACGAATCGGTTTGAATCCTTATTACGGTTTTATGATTGGTTTGATGCACGAAATCGGTATTTATTTGCTATTGCAGTGTGCTGAAGTTGATTATCCTGCTGTTGTGGAAGGTTGTCGTGGGCGGGTTATTTCACTGGTTGCGGTGGAAAATAAGCAGCTGGGTTTTTCTCATAGTAATGTGGGAGCCAGGTTGTTGAAAATCTGGGGGTTTCCAGAGCCGGTTTATATGGGCGTTTTAGGACATCATGCGCCGAATATGTTGGATGCGGAGCATCAGTTGCCGGCTTCGGTTGGGTTTTTGGCAGAAGCCGCCGCTTTTTATTTGCAAGGTAGCAACGGCGTGGTTGAGGGGGACGTCGGTAAACTTTCCGATGCAGTTATCATGGTGCTGGCACGACTAGGGATAACTGAGGATGAGTTTAAAGATTTAATTGAGCAGGGACGCATTTCAGCGAAAGAGGCCGGAGTGGTTTGCTGATTCATTGGCTATTTTGCGTGGTCGGCATTAAAAAAAATAGCTTTCGTGTTACAATTCAACGTTTTCATTTTTAATACAATCTGTTGTGAGAGATTTATGCCCGTTATTACTTTGCCAGATGGTTCAAAAAAGCACTATGAGTCGGCAGTGTCGATTATGCAAGTGGCGCAAGATATTGGCGCAGGCTTGGCTAAAGCGACGATCGCAGGACGTGTAAATGGTCGTTTGCTAGACGCGTGCGACCTTATCACAACGGATGCGGATTTGCAGATTGTTACGCTGAAAGATGCCGATGGCTTGCACATTATGCGCCATTCTTGCGCACATCTTTTGGGGCATGCACTTAAACAATTACACCCTGAAGCCAAAATGGCGATCGGGCCGGTGATTGAAAACGGTTTTTACTATGATGTTGAAACGCCGGTTTCATTAACACCGGATGATTTGGTTGAGTTAGAAAAACGCATGCACGCGTTGGCGAAAACTGGTTATGCGGTTGAGAAAAAAATGACGCCGCGAGCGCAGGTTGTTGAAACCTTTAAAGCGCGTGGCGAAGACTATAAGTTGGAATTAGTCGCTGATCTGCCAAACGAAACCGAGTTTGGTTTGTATTATCACCAAGAATATATTGATATGTGTCGTGGCCCGCATGTGCCAAATATGTCGCATATCAAGGCGTTTAAGTTAACCCATTTGGCCGGTGCTTATTGGCGTGGTGATTCGGATAACAAAATGTTGCAACGTATTTACGGTGTGGCATTTGCATCAAAACAAGAATTAGAAGACTATCTAAAAATGATGGAAGAAGCGGAAAAACGCGACCATCGTAAGTTAGGTAAGTTGTTGGATTTGTTCCATATTGAAGATATTGCGCCGGGTATGGCGTTTTGGCATCCAAAAGGCACCACACTGTATCGCGTTGTGGAAGATTATATGCGTCAGCAAATCCGCAGTAACGGTTATGAAGAGATTCGTACGCCGTTTATTATGGATCGTGTGTTGTGGGAAAAATCCGGTCACTGGGACAAGTTTAAAGACAATATGTTCACCACCCATACCGAGCATCGTGATTATGCGGTGAAGCCGATGAACTGCCCGGGTCATATTATGGTGTATAACCGTCAGCTACACAGTTACCGTGATTTACCGGTGCGTGTGGCCGAGTTTGGTACCGTGCATCGTAATGAAGCCTCCGGTACGTTGCACGGTTTAATGCGTGTACGTTCGTTCACTCAAGATGATGCGCATATTTTCTGTACTGACGATCAGATTAAAACCGAAGTGCAAGGTTGTATTGATTTGGTTTATCAAACCTATGCTGACTTTGGTTTCGATAATATCGAAGTTAAGTTTTCAACCCGGCCTGAACAGCGTGTTGGTAGTGATGAGGTTTGGGATAAAGCTGAAGCCGCATTGGAGCAAACTTTGCGTGATGCCGGTTTAGAGTATGAATTGCAGCCTGGTGAAGGCGCATTCTACGGGCCAAAAATTGAATTTAGCCTGCGCGACTGTATTGGTCGTGTATGGCAGTGTGGCACGATCCAGTTGGATTTTTCTATGACTAATGCCGAGCGTTTGAATGCGGTATTTATAGGTCAAGACAACGAGAAGCACCATCCGGTGATGATCCATCGTGCTATTTTAGGATCGTTAGAACGTTTTGTCGGAATTTTGATTGAACATTACGAAGGTAAGTTCCCAACCTGGTTAGCGCCAACTCAAGTAGTTATTGCGCCAATTTCTCAAACCCATGCTGATTACGTGGTGAAGTTTGCCGAAAATCTGAAAAAACAGGGGTTTAGAGTCGAAACAGACTTGAGAAATGAAAAGGTTGGGTTTAAAATTCGCGAACACACTTTACAACGTGTACCTTATATTCTCGTGGTCGGTGACCAAGAGGTACAAGATGGTACGGTTAACGTGAGAGCGCGGGGCGGGGATAACTTAGGTAGTTATTCATTAGAAGCCATGTTGGATCTATTGATGCGCGATATTGCAAATCTGGGTCGCAATGTAGAAACCACGCATTAGAATCATTCGCTGGAGGATAACACTATCGCTGTAAGAAGAGGTCGACCAAGACCACAACAACCAGAAGCACCAAAAGATAACATCAATGAGATGATTAGCGCGAAAGAGGTGCGTTTAATTGATCAAGACGGTGAGCAGGTTGGAATTGTATCCACTGTTCAAGCTCTAGAGATGGCAGCAGAGGCTGGGTTAGATCTGGTCGAAATTACAGCGAAAGCAGAGCCACCCGTTTGTCGGATAATGGACTACGGTAAATATATTTACCAGCAACAGAAAAAACAGCACGATGCCAAGAAAAATCAGAAGCAAGTGCAAGTAAAAGAAGTTAAGTTTCGCCCAGGAACTGAGGAAGGGGACTATCAGGTAAAGCTTCGCAACCTGATGCGTTTTCTTGAACACGGTGATCGCGTCAAAGTAACCATTTGGTTCCGTGGACGCGAAATCACTCATAAGGAACTGGGAATGAAGATGTTGGATCGCATCAAGGCCGATGTTCAAGAGGTTGCAACCGTTGAACAAGAGCCGAAGATGGAAGGTCGTCAGATGCAAATGATGATCGCCCCAACAAAAAAAGGGAAGTAAGGTTACTGAAACCCGACACAACAATCGGCTTTTAACTTCGGTTAATTGACTGGTGCAGCTCCCTCAGTGCTGTTCGTTGTTCCGACTGACCTCTTGGTGGCAACACTAAGAGGTTGTTTGTTTAAAAGGCAGACTAAGCAGTAAGGTTATTTATAACCACTGTGGCGTCCGAATGCGGAGTTTGACATGCCAAAAATTAAAACACATAGTGGCGCGGCTAAGCGCTTCAAAAAAACTGGCTCAGGCCGTTTCAAGTGTAAACAATCTCACTTGCGTCATATCCTGACTAAAAAGTCGACTAAGCGTAAGCGTCAATTGCGTGCGCCTAACATGATCCATGCCCACGATGTGGCTATGGTTCGTCGTATGCTACCGTACCTATAGTCAAGGAGATTAGAACATGGCAAGAGTGAAAAGAGGCGTTGTGGCGCGTAAAGCCCACAAGAAAGTAATGAAAGCGGCAAAAGGTTACTACGGTGCCCGTCGCAAGCAGTTTACTACCGCTAACCAAGCGGTCATCAAAGCAGGTCAATATGCTTACCGTGACCGTCGTCAAAGAAAACGTCAATTCCGTCGTTTGTGGATCGCGCGTATTAACGCAGCGGCACGCATTAACGGTATGACTTATAGCCGTTTCATCAATGGTTTAAGCAAAGCAGGAATTATGGTTGATCGTAAGGTGTTGTCTGACATCGCGATTCATGATGCAGCGGCATTTGCTACTATTGCGGAAAAAGCGAAAGCGGCTTTAGCGTAATTCGAAGTAATATTCGGCTTGAAAGGGGCATATCGCCCCTTTTTTGTCATTATTCACCGGCTTTTAGGCCATTTGTAAATAGATTGTCAACCATCAGGCCTGGTAGTCGGTTTACAAATGGTTTTAATGTGGAAACGTCATTTATATGCAATCAACACTTCAACAAATACGCCAGCAGGCGCAGCAGTTAATTAACCAAGTCACCGAACTGGCACATTTAGATCAGTTACGAGTTGAGTTTTTGGGCAAAAAAGCACAAGTTACTGAGTTGATGAAAACTTTGGGTCAGTTATCGGCCGAAGAGCGCCCGCTTGCCGGTCAATGGATTAATGAAACC
>DIJW01000046.1 GCA_002421475.1 Thiomicrospira sp. UBA5634
TAGAACTATATCATAAACATTTGTTAATGATCTCTATAATAATACCTAACTGTATTAGTAGGAAATTATTTGTCAGAATGCATCTCAGCTAGATAACGAAGTCTCACTTCAACTTCTAGAATTACCCTTAAATCTTTTTACATTAACTAAGAGGTGTAAAGATGGCAAAGACTTATAACGCGGGTGTTAAAGAATACCGCGAAACATACTGGATGCCAGACTATGAGCCTAAAGACTCAGACTTTTTGGCCTGTTTTAAAGTAGTTCCACAAGCTGGCGTTCCACGTGAAGAAGTTGCAGCCGCAGTTGCCGCTGAATCTTCAACCGGTACATGGACCACAGTTTGGACTGACTTGTTAACTGACCTAGATTACTACAAAGGTCGTGCTTATAAAATCGAAGACGTTCCTGGTGATGATACTGCATTCTATGCGTTTATCGCTTACCCAATCGACTTGTTCGAAGAAGGTTCGATTGTATCGGTTATGACTTCTTTGGTTGGTAACGTATTCGGCTTTAAAGCATTACGTTCTATCCGTTTAGAAGACATTCGTTTCCCATTAGCTTACGTAATGACTTGCGGTGGCCCACCCCATGGTATCGAAGTAGAACGCGACAAGATGGACAAATATGGCCGTCCAATGTTGGGTTGTACTATCAAGCCTAAGTTAGGTCTATCTGCTAAAAACTACGGTCGTGCAGTATATGAGTGTTTACGTGGTGGTCTAGACTTCACAAAAGACGACGAAAACGTAACTTCTCAGCCATTTATGCGCTGGAGAGACCGTTTCCTATTCTGCCAAGACGCGATTGAAAAATCACAAGCAGAAACAGGTGAGCGTAAAGGTCACTACTTGAACGTAACTGCCGGTACACCGGAAGAAATGTACAAGCGTGCTGAATTCGCTAAAGAAATCGGCTCACCAATCATCATGCACGACTACCTAACTGGCGGTTTCACTGCTAACACAGGTTTGGCTAACTGGTGTCGTGACAACGGTATGTTGTTACACATCCACCGCGCAATGCACGGTGTAATCGACCGTAACCCAATGCACGGTATCCACTTCCGCGTATTGGCAAAAGCACTACGTTTATCAGGTGGTGACCACTTACACTCAGGTACAGTTGTAGGTAAGTTGGAAGGTGACCGTGAAGCGACCCTAGGTTGGATCGACATCATGCGTGACAGCTTCATTCCAGAAAACCGTGCTCGTGGCATCATGTTTGACCAAGACTTTGGTGCAATGCCTGGTGTTATGCCGGTTGCATCTGGTGGTATCCACGTATGGCACATGCCAGCCTTGGTAACCATCTTCGGTGATAACTCAGTTCTACAGTTCGGCGGCGGTACGTTGGGTCACCCATGGGGTAACGCAGCAGGTGCAGCAGCTAACCGTGTGGCACTAGAAGCTTGCGTACAAGCACGTAACGAAGGCCGTGAAGTTGAAAAAGAAGGTCGTGACATTCTATTGAACGCTGCTAAACACAGCCCAGAATTGAAGATCGCTTTAGAAACTTGGAAAGAAATCAAGTTTGAATTCGACACTGTTGACAAACTTGACGTTGCTCACAAGTAATCACTAATCTGAGGAAATAACCATGAGTGAAGTTCAAGATTACAAATCACGTCTTTCTGATCCAGCGTCACGCAAGGCAGAGACATTCTCTTACTTGCCACAGATGGATGGTGATCAACTGAAAAAACAAATTCAGTACATCATTAGCAAAGGCTGGAACCCTGCTATTGAGCACACTGAACCACAGCACGCTTTCTCTTACTACTGGTATATGTGGAAGCTGCCAATGTTCGGTGAAACCAATGTAGACACTATTTTGGCTGAAATCGAAGCTTGCCGTAAAGCGAACCCGGATAACCATATCCGTTTAATCGGTTACGACAACTTTGCCCAGTCACAAGGTGCAAACATGTTGGTTTACAAAGGCAAAATGGCTTAAAACCCTTGCTTAAGTAATGTGTGTTTGGGTGATCCCCAAACACACAACTTACCTCGAGCCGGTTACCCGAAATAACCGGCTCACCCAACCAAGCACCAGGCCTGGTTATAAATTAAACACGCAATTGAGTGTTATTTTGAGTAGTGTTTTACGAAACAACATTCAAAATAAATCTTAACCTGAATGGAGATGCGCCATGTCACAAGTCGATAAATCACAATACATGATCACCAAAGAGCCTTACTATCGTGCGGTTGCCGATGAGGTGGAATTGTTTGAATCAGCTTACAACTCGCGTATGCCGATTATGCTTAAAGGTCCGACAGGTTGCGGTAAGTCACGTATGGTTGAATACATGGCATGGAAACTGCAAAAGCCCTTAATCACCGTTGCGTGTAACGAAGACATGACCGCATCGGATTTAGTCGGTCGTTTTTTAATTGATATGAACGGTACGCGTTGGCAGGACGGCCCATTAACCACGGCTGCCCGTATCGGTGCAATTTGTTACTTGGACGAAGTTGTTGAAGCACGCCAAGACACCACGGTTGTTATTCACCCGTTAACCGACCACCGTCGAGTATTACCGTTAGATAAAAAAGGCGAGTTGGTGCAAGCGCACCCGGATTTCCAAATCGTGATCTCTTATAACCCGGGTTATCAGAGCATGATGAAAGACCTGAAACAATCAACCAAACAGCGTTTCGGTGGTTTCCGTTTTGATTATCCTAAAGCGGACATTGAGGCCGAAATCGTGGCGAAAGAAGCTGGTGTTGACGCTAAAACAGCGGAAAACCTGGTACAAATTGCCCAACGTTCACGTAACCTGAAAGGTCATGGTTTAGATGAAGGTATCTCTACCCGTCTATTAGTGTACGCAGGACAATTAATCGCCAAAGGCGTACCGCCAAAACAGGCGTGCCAAGTGGCGTTAATCACCCCGCTTTCGGATGACGTGGATATCCTTGATACCTTGATGACCGCCGTTGACACTTTCTTCGGTTAATCAAGACGTTTCAACCACCAAGACACCGAGACACGACGTTTTTAAGCTAAGGCTTTGTTCATAAAGCCTCGTGCTTTCGTGTCTCAGTGGTGAACCAACAATCACAAGGATTTCATTATGAGTGCTAATTTTGACGAAATTCGCAATGAGCTGATTGAGGCCGTACCGGAGCTGGCCGAACACCTGGATGCACTCGTCCATGAAGCGGCCAGCTGCATGTCAGAAGCAAGCCGTTTGGTTTGGTTACAAAATGCACTCGGTATTGCGCGTCTAGGCAAGGGTAAAGATATTGTTTTTACCTACCTTGAAAGCATCCCGCGCGTTGTGCGCGTCATTGATGACGAAATTCTTACCGACATTTTAGAAACAGTAATGAAAATGTCATCTGTCACGTCAGGTGAAGTCGTGTCGTTGATGCTGGCCTCGCTGCCGACAGCATCACAACGTCTTGGCGACATTGATTTGATGCGTCAGTATTTTTCATTGATGTACCAAATTGCCTCTAAAACACCACGCGGCATTCGTCCGATGTTAAAAGAAATGGATCAGTTATTAGACAAGCTGACCATGTCGGGTTTACGTCGTTGGGCGCAATGGGGCGCACAAGCGCATGCACGCGATTTTGCGATGCAGCTTAAATATTTTGCGCTGGAGTCGGAAGATTCTAAAGCCGTGTTCCAATCGCAGCGGAAAGGGACGTTGTTTATTGACAACCATCGTTCAATTAACTTCTACCTGCGCGCTTTCTGGGCACGCGACTTTTTTATTCGCCCGGCAGCCGCCGACTTTGAAGATTTCAAACCTTACTTTGAAAACTTGGCACTGCATTTACCGGATGCACTAGACGATTTAGGTGAGGTTAAAGGGGTTGAATTGTACCGCGCGATGGCGGCTCATATCGCGTCGCACCTTGCCTACTCGACTGCACAAATTTCGGCTGAACAACTTAACCCGATGCAAATGTTCTTAATTGAACTGATTGAAGATGCACGCGTCGAATACTGTGCCGTTAAGGCCTTCCCTGGGTTACGCCGGTTATGGAAAAAAGTATTGGAAAATGCGCAAGCGGGTGATGTCAGCAAAAAGTTTGATCCATTAGCATTACGTTTAGAAGCGTTTGCTTTAGCACTACTTGATCCGGAATATAAGCTGGATGATCCGCTATTTAACGATACGGTTGAAGCGTTTTATAACCAAATGCAAACCCGCTCAGAAGACTCGCAACTCTCTTGGGAATTGGGAGTCGGATTATTTAACCGCATCTCCAACCAAGTACATGGTTGGTCAAGTGTGCATGCCCTGCGTAAAATGCGTACAGGTTATCGCGATGACAACCGCTTAGTCTGGTCTGGAGAAGAGTGGGAACTGCTTGATGCCGGTGATCAGTGGGCTGAGCGTAAAGAACCCGTGCGTAAAAACATGAGTTTGATGGAGTTTATTAACGAAATCGACAGTGAAATGATTCACGACCAACCGGACGAAGTTTGGGTGTTACAGTCTGAACTGTTCCCTTATGAAGATAACGGCGTCAGTTTTAACGACATGGAAGGCAAAGAACCGGTTTCTGATCCTTTCCATTACAGTGAGTGGGATTACAAGGTTCAACTTTTGCGTCCTAACTGGGTCACCTTATACGAACACCGCGCTAAAAAAGGCGATCCGAAAAACGTTGACCGTATTTTGGAAGAAAACAAAGGGATTTCGCACCGTGTCAAACAAATCGTAGACCGGTTGCAACAGGTAGGAATGCAACGTATTCGTCGGATTGAAGATGGCGATGAGTTGGATATTAACGCCTGCGTTGAAGCCATCACCGCCATGCGTATGGGTGAACAACCCGATATGCGTATTACGATGAAAAACGTGCTGAAACAACGTGATGTTTCGGTGATGATTTTATTGGACTTGTCAGAATCAACCAATGCATTAGTGGTCGGTGAAGACAAAACCATTATCCAAGTCACACAAGAAGCCTGCTCGCTGGTGTCAAAAGCGATTGCCGGTATCGGGGATGCGTTTGCGATCCACGGCTTCTCGTCAGACGGCCGTCACGACGTGCAGTATGTGAAGTTTAAAGAGTTTGACGAAAACTTTGGCACCGAAGTTAAAGCCAAACTGGCCGGTATGAAAGGCGGTTTATCAACCCGTATGGGTGCGGCGATTCGCCATGCTGGAAGTTATTTGGAAAAACAAACCAGCAAACAAAAGCTAATGTTGGTTATTACCGATGGTGAACCGGCGGATATTGATGAACGTGATGGTCAATATCTTAAACAAGATGCTAAAAAAGCAGTCGAAGAACTCAGCTCAAAAGGTATTTTTAGCTACTGTTTAACGATTGATCCGTTTGCCGACAAGTATGTGCAAAACATTTTCGGTCAAGGGCGTTTTGCCATTATTGATAATGTTGCACGTTTACCGGAAAAGTTACCGACTTTATTCGCTAACCTCACTAAATAAACCATAAGGAACGTCGATGCCTTTAGTCAACGCGCAGGATTTGTTGCAACACGCATACCAAAATCAATACGCGGTGGCAGGCATCGGCATTACCGATTTCGAATTAGCGCAAGCGGCGATTACCGCCGCATCTATAACTCGTGCACCCATTATTTTTAATCTGGTCGCACACCACCAGGCCTGGTTTAATTTAACCGCACTGATCCCCAGTCTCATCGCTTTAGCCAAAACCGCCGATATTCCGGTCGCGATTCATTTTGATCATGCGACATCAATGGAGGCGATTGATAACGCGATACGCGCCGGTTGCAATAGCGTCATGTTTGAACCAAGCAGTCAAAACCTGTTAGAAAATCAAACCCAAATCGCCGCGTTACAGCAACGTTATGCACCGCTTGGCATTGCACTGGAAACCGTCGCTGGCCATGTTGATGAACAAAATATATTTACCTCAGTAATGCAACCCGAGTTACCGACTCAACCTGCGACGGCTAAATATTTAGCCACTCGTGCCCAACCGACGGCATTAGCCGTATCAGTCGGTAATCAACACGGCTTGGCTACTAAAGCGCCAAAAATAGATTTCGCACGTCTAAAACGCATTCACCAAGATACCGAATGCCCGCTGGTGATTCATGGCGGCTCCGGTTTAACGGAAGATCAATGTGTTCGCCTCACACGCAAAGGCGTAGCGAAAATCAACTTTTTCTCTGATTTAGCCAAAATCATCGTCGAGCAACGTAAAAAAGCAAAGGATTACTTTAGCGCGGCCGAATCCATGCAAACAGTTTTGGTGGAACAAGTCAGTGGCATCATGCGGTTAGTCGGTAGCGCAGGACGTGCAGCCGAAATTTTACAACAATGTCGTTTATGGCCAACCCGACAACTGATTATCAGTGCGCAGTTTTTAAGTTGGTCGAGCGAAATTGAACAGAACTTACAACCGATTTTCGACAATCTGCAGCAAATTTTGCCAAGTATTCAATCGGTACGCCTTTTTGTTGAACACAGCGACAATGAACTGTTTAACACCCGAGTTGAATGGCTGTTACAGCTCAACCAAGCGGAAACGCTTGCGCCATTGCAACATCAAGATCTATATCAACACCTACTCAACCAATTACGCGGGTTAGCGACTGAAGTGAGTGTTTGTCAAAGCACACAATAAAAAGTCTTAAATAACCTTTTAAACCACTCAACTATTTACAGACCTCATTTTCGCGCTAAAATAGCCAAGTTAACTTTTCATTCCGTTCATTTATGAGGTTTTATTATGAGTTTTACATTACCAGGCCTGGGCTACGACTATAACGCGTTAGAAATTGCAATCGACGCGCAAACGATGGAAATTCACCACACTAAACATCACCAAACCTATATCACCAACCTGAACAACGCGATTGCCGGTACCGCTAATGAAGGTAAAGAGTTGATGGATTTAATCAAAAACGCCGGCGCAATTTCACCCGCTGTGCGTAACAACGGTGGCGGTCATTGGAACCATACTTTCTTTTGGGGTTTAATGACACCTGACAGCATGGGAGCCCCACAAGGCGAATTGGCTGATCAAATCAAAACCACTTTCGGTGATTTTGATACGTTCAAAACCCAGTTCACTCAAGCCGGTTTAACTCGTTTTGGTTCAGGTTGGGCTTGGTTAATCGTAAATGGTGAAGGCAAACTGCAAATCACTTCAACACCTAACCAAGACAACCCATTGATGGATGTCGCTGAAGTCAAAGGCACACCTATCCTTGGTTTAGACGTTTGGGAACAAACATATTACCTACGTTACCAAAACCGTCGTCCTGATTACATCAATGCGTGGTGGGACGTGGTTAACTGGAATAAAGTCGCTGAACTTTACCAAACCAATAAATAATTACGTTGGTTATAGGCTAGCTCAATCTAAAAACTAGCTTGCGCTATAAAAGGGGGTGGATATCCACCCCCTTTTTTATTGCACCATCCCACATTCACCAGACCTGGTGTTTACAAAAATCCTATCGAAAATGCCGTAACAAATGATGACTCTCTAAAATCAATTAAACTTAAAACCGTCGGTTAAATACCTTTTATTTACTTTTTCTATTACTATTATCAAAACGCCTTAACTTAATATCTATACCGCTCTACTGTGCAACACGGTCTAAACCCTGAGAGTCGATAATTAATGAACCGCATTCCTCAATTAATTAATGCTGTTGCCCTCATCGGCTTATTGACTATTGTCCCCAGTGTTAATGCCTCCCACCAGGCCAGCATTAGTTTTACGCAGGAAAACGATCTGTTTTCCGGTTCAGATGGTCACTACACCAATGGTTTACGTTTTGCCTGGGTTTCAGGTCGCGATAATCCGCCACCCGATTGGGCGGTCAAGGTTGCCAGCTTTGTGCCGTGGTTTCCTAAACAACAACCTATCCGCCATGGTTACGCTGTCGGCCAAAGTATGTTCACCCCAAGGCACACGCGTGATACAAACCCCGATCCGGAAGATCGACCTTATGCCGGTTGGTTATACGGCTCGATTGGTCTGGGAGTAGAGCAAAATGAACAGCTTGATATTTTAGCTTTAACACTGGGTGTTATTGGCCCGTCATCTTTCGCCGGCGAAACCCAAATAGCTGTTCATGAATGGATTGGCTCACCCAAACCAATGGGTTGGGATACACAACTCAAAGACGAACCCGGTATAAACCTCATGTTTCAACGCAGTTGGCGTGGTTTGGGGCGAACACAATTTAATCATCATCAACTCGATTACACCCCTCACCTGGGTTTTACGCTCGGCAACATCTACACTTACGCCAATGGTGGCATAACCTTGCGATATGGGGAAAACTTGCCGTTTGATTATGGTCCCCCACGTGTACAACATGGTTTGCCGACCGGAACAGACTTTGCGCAGCACAAAAACTTTAATCACTATTGGTTTGCCGGCATTGAAACTCGTGTGGTCGCGCAAAATATTTTCTTGGACGGTAATAACTTTGTCGACAGCCGCCAAGTAAATAAAAACCCGGTCGTTGCCGATTTGCAATTTGGGGTGATTGTGGATTGGGAAAATTCGCGTTTAAGTTATACCCACGTATTTCGCACCCCTGAATTTGATACGCAAGGTCGCATTGATTCATTTGGGGCTTTGACCTACTCATGGCGCTATTAGCAGGCCTGGTGGTAAACAGCAGATTTGGACACATTGTTTATAGTCAGGAGTTTTTATGTCAAAAAAAGTATATTGTTTAGCGCAGTTTTTACCGAAAGTCGGAAAAGAACAAGATGTATTTGCATTACTGCAATCGTTAGAACCGAATACATTACGTGAAGACGGCTGTATTCAATATCGCGTCACCCGCCATATTAAAAGCCCATTCGCCGACGGCGACAGTTTTCCGATTGTATTTAATGAAATTTGGCAAGACATGCCAAGTTTTGAAGCCCATTGTCAGCGCCAAGAAATTGTCGATTTTTTCCAGCGTTATTGTTTAGCCGCAAATGGCTGGGTCGAAAAATGGAATGTATGTGTTTATAGCGACGAGCCTGCAAACTACGACGCTCCAAAACTAGGTTAATTTGCACATTGCTTTCACCACCAGGCCTGGTGGTCTACTCGCACAAATAAAAAAGCGGCTTGATTTGCCGCTTTTTTATCAAACTTAAACTTATAGCAAACTCACAACCTTTTAAGGTCTGACGTAAGCAAAACCTTTTTGTTGCAGATATGCTATTTCAGCTACACCGGCCGGTACAATATCGGTTTCTTTAACGCCTTTTAACGTGCGCCAATCAACATTACGCGCCTTCAAAGTATTGTTACAAACCGCCACTTTAACACCTTGCGCACGCAAATTTTCCAACGCCGCAACGGTTTCAGGTTTTGAAGTTTCCAACGCCGTTAAACCACCGGCAAACACGACTAAATGCAATTCGATGTTATCTTTACCGACCGCACGAATATGGTTGTTGGCATTACGCAATACTTGAATCTGGAAATCCACATTACTGTCGTTTAACTGATAAGCCACTTTTTGTTTACCATAGGGCTCATGGGTAATTTTTGGTTCTACATACTGTGCTTGTGCGCTAAATGCCATCATCCACAATGCAGCTAAGCCTAAAATCTTTTTCATGCGTCTATACTCCTGAAGTTATTTTTTTACGCGAGGTCATTTTATGCAGTCAGCATAAAATAATCACGCTGAATAAAATGATTGGCAGATAGAGTAATTTAATACCTGAGTGAAAGACTCAAGTTATAACCACCAGGCCAGCGCCAATAACGTCAATAACAAAACCGGCGGCGTAATCAATAAACCGACCTTCATATAAGCGCCCCAACCGATATTAACGCCTTTTTGCATCAATACATGCAACCATAATAAAGTCGCCAACGATCCCCAGGGCGTCATTTTGGGTCCTAAATTTGAGCCGATCACATTCGCATACGCCAACGCGGTTTCACCCATTTGACCTATGGCAATATCCATAATCATCACCGTGGGTAAGTTATTCATCAACGCACTTAAAATCGCCGCAATAAAACCCGTGCCGATCACTTGCGCAACCTGGCCGAACTGTCCCAGCCACACTAATAACTGCGCTAATAACTCGGTCAATCCGGCATTTTTTAGCCCCCACACCACTACATACAAACCGATGCTGAACCACACTATTTGCCAAGGTGCAATCTTTAGCGTCATCCAAGGTTTGCAGGTTTTAAAATACGCCCCCATTGCCATCAACACCAGTGCGCCGCCGAGCGCAAACACACTAATCGGCAGGCCTTGTGTTTCGCCCCAGGTGTAACCGACCAACAATAACGCCAACATCACCCACGACCACTTAAACATGGTCTGGTTTTTAATCACCGAGGCCGCCGGTTTGAGTAAATGAATATCTACCCGCGCCGGAATATCGTGCCGAAACACCAGCCACAATAAAATCACGCTGGCCAACACCGCCACCAAGTTTGGCAACGCCATCACCGCCGCATATTGCCAAAAACCAAAACCGAAATAATTCACTGTCACAATATTGGTAAGGTTAGAAAATACAAACGGATGACTGGCGGCATCACTTATAAAACCGGCGGCGATCACAAACGCAATCAATGACTTCATATTCAGTTGCAACAAGCGCATTTTGGCGAGAATAATCGGCGTTAAAATCAACGCCGCGCCATCGTTGGCAAAAAACGCCGCCACCAACGCGCCCAGCAACACCGAATAAACAAACATTAAATGGCCGTTACCATCGGCAAACTGCGCCATTTTGATTGCCGCCCATTCAAAAAAGCCGAGTTCGTCCAGCACCATCGCCATTAACACAATGCCGATAAATGCCAAGGTGGCATCCCACACAATCGCCGTCACTTCCAACACATCGGCTAACGACACCAACCCCAGCAACAGCGCCGAGATCGCGCCTAAAATCGCACTATGACCAATTTTCAGACCTCGTGGTTGCCAAATCACCAACACTAAAGTGCACACAAAAATGAATGTAGGCAAAACGAAATGCATGATGGCTATTCCTATCAAAGCGTCGGGTGTTAAAATGTTTTTTCTTATTTATCTGAGCAGATGTTTATGTCACTTGAGTTTACCGCCAACCAACTTAAAGCCTGTGGCCATCCGGCACGTTTACGTATTTTAAACCTATTACAACAGCAACCGTCTTTGTGTGTGTGTGAATTAATGCGGGTGCTCGATTTTGGTCAAAGTTTCGTATCGCGCCATTTAGCGATTTTGCGCGAAGCGGATTTAGTGATCGCTGAAAAACAAGGAACTTGGGCGCACTATCGTTTAATGCCGAGCGCTTTGCCGTTACTCAAGGTACTCAATTTAGAAAACATTGCCGAATTACAAACCGACATCCGCCAATTAAATGACGCCGGTTGCCAGGCCTGCTAAGGAATAACAATGAAGTTTTTAAGTTTATGGCTGACATTGAGTCTACTACCAGGCCTGGTGTTGGCACAAACCAAAACCGCCGCCGAAATTATCGAAGCCTCGCTGAATCTTTGGCGTGGCGACACCTCATACAGCGTGACAGAAATGACGATTCATCGCCCAACTTGGCAGCGTGATATGCGAATGGAAGGCTGGACACGTGGCATGAAGGACTCACTGATCCGTTTTGTTTATCCGCCGCGTGATGCTGACAATGCCACCTTAAAACTTGATAATGAAATGTGGATTTTCACCCCCAAACTCAATCGTGTCACCAAACTGCCCGCTAGTATGATGACCCAATCTTGGATGGGGTCGGATTTTTCCTATAACGACTTGGCGCGCTCCGATCAAGCACTCGAAAACTATACCCACACCCTGCTCGAAACCCGGGTAGAAAATGGCCACAGCGTCTATATCATCGAAGCCATTCCTAAAGCAAATGCACCGGTGGTTTGGGGCAAAGAAATCGGCAAAATTCGTGATGACTATGTGATTTTAGAAAACGTGTTTTATGATCAGTCAATGCAAGTGGTTAAAACCTTACAGACCCTAAAAGTAGATGACTTAAACGGTCGGCCTTATCCGAGTGTGATGCGTATCACCAATGCCGATAAAGCAGATCACTGGACGGAAATTCGCACTAGTCAGACTTTGATAGATATTGATTTGCCGGATTATTTATTTACGCTGGCCAATTTACAGCGCCCACGCGCCTGGCAAGCCCCTAAATAACCCGACAACTAAGGCTTAGATAACGTCTTTACGCTGCGCCAAAATCCCAATGAAATAAAACGCGCCGATCACCGCTACACCCAACCAAGTGTCGCCGGTACTCGCCAACAAGTCGGTGACTAAAGGCGTTAAATAATTGGCTAAAAAGGTAAAACCAAACGCGCAAAACACCACGAACGTGGTAATCCGTAAGAAAAATTGCAAACCGCCGATTTGTTTTTTCAGCACTTTAGTAATGCTGTCACCGTAAATGACCAATAATGTTGCCATCATCGCCATACCAATTTCACTTAAATACGGTCTAACCCAACCTGAAATCATCGCTAAAAAGTCAATAATAAAGTTTGTTTCCATCTTATCCTCTCTTCGTTATCTGGACACATCTATAAAAAACGCACTTTATCATATCAAAAAACGCACAAAAAGCGCACGCCCTTTACATCTTGTTTACACAGGCTTTAGAATCACTTTATGCTAAACTCAGCCAATTTACTGATTAAACAGCGGATGGAGTGATAAAAATGGGGTTACGGTTTCTGTTTAAACTCGCTTGGCGAAACCTCTGGCGCCACCCAAAACGCACCATCATGACGATTTTTGCCATGACACTCACCAGCGCACTGTTTATCTTTATGTTGGCGTTTCAACTGGGTTCTTATAACGCCATGAAAGTAAACGCGCTGTCCTTGCTGGACGGTTTTGGTCAGTTCCAACAGGCCGATTATCTCGACACCCCATCACTGCGTAACAGTTTCGAAATCCAACCTGAACTTCAAACCCAACTCAACCAACTACCAGGCCTGGTAACCACGGCTTATCGTATTCAAGCATTCGGTTTACTCAGTGCCGGCGAAAATAATGACCGTAATCAAGGTGCAATGGTGTTAGCGGTGCAACCCGAGCTTGAACCACAGATTTCACGGTTGGCTAAATTGGTGAAACAAGGCCGTTTTTTAAAGGCAGACGACACCAATCGACTGGTGATCGGCGAAGCCTTAGCACAATTGTTAAACGTCTCCATCGGTGACGAAATCCAACTATTAGGCCAAGATAAAGAAGGCAGTTTAGCGGCGGATATTTTTACGCTGGTTGGTATTTTTAACTCTGGCACCGCCGATTTGGATCGTCAATTGGTGTTAATGCCGTTTGATTACGCGCAAAACTTATTCAGCATGCCAAACCAAGCCCACCAGTTAGCACTAATCACCGAATCCTTTCAGCAAGTTGAACAACTCGAACCGCAACTTCAGCATCTTGCGCAGCAATACAACCTAACCTATCGTAACTGGCGGGCGCTGCAACCGGGCGTTGCGCAAGGCATAGATTTAGACTATTACTCCGGCTTTATTTGGTATGTCGCGATTTTATTTATTGTGGTGCTGATTTTGTTTAACACCTTATTAATGTCGGTGTTAGAGCGCGAACGCGAATTTGGTTTAATGCTGTCACTCGGATTATCGCGCCAACAACTAGCCGGATTAACCCAATTAGAAACGCATTTCACCCTTGGATTGGGTTTGATTTTCGGCATTATTAGCGGCATTTTAATCACGCTGTATTTTTATCAAACCGGCATCACCATTCCCGGCACCGAAGAAATGTTCGCACAATACGGCATGGATTCCACCACCTATCCGATCCTCACCCAAATGGCGATTTGGTTTGCCCCCGGGTTTTTATGGCTCAGCACCTGGCTGATGTCGGCGATGATTGTGTGGCGCATTTTCAGCCTACATCCGTTATCCGGGAGACAAACTAAATGAGCGTGCGTTTATCCACTTTTGCCTGGCGTAATTTATGGCGTAACGCACGCCGTACCTTAGTGTTGATTAGCGTGTTTACCCTCGGTATTTTCACCATGCTGTTAATTCAGAGTTTTTTACAAGGCTGGATAAAAAGCACGTTTGAAACCACCTACAAAAACCTCTCTGAACCGATTCAAATTCATCAACCGGCGTATCTCGATAACCCGGAAGTAGAACACTTTTTTGCCTTTGATCAAGCCATCACCGACTTCTTAGACAAAGCCGACATCCAATATACCCAGCGAGTTCGGGTTGGCGCCACCATGCAAAGTGAATATGACAGCGTATCGGTGATGGTAGTCGGTATTAATTCGCGCACCGAACAAGGCATTTCATTTTTGAGCGAAGCGATAAGCCAAGGCGAATATCCAAACAGCGCACCAGGCCTGGTGATCGGTGAAAAACTCGCCAAACGCCTCACCACTCAAATCAACCGCCGAGTGGTATTAATGACCCAAAAAAATGGCGGCGGTTTAGCCGAAATCGGTTTGCCGATTATCGGTTTATATAAACATCCTGATCCGCGTGTAGAAGAAAGCTTGGTGTTTATGCCACTCAAACCCGCTGCCCACTGGCTAAATATCGGAAATGGCATTCACCAAATCGGCATTATTCCGCACAGTGATAATAAAGCGGTGATTCAGTCACTCAGCACACAGTTACAAGCCGCCTTGCCGGAATTAAGCGTACAAACCATCTGGCAACGCCAGCCGGTGCTGGAAGCCACCATGGAACTGTCGGATAGGATGATCTGGATTTGGTTAGGTTTTGTGTTATTGCTGATGATGCTGGGAATGCTCAACACCTTGATGATGTCGCTGTACGAACGCCAACAAGAATTTAATCTGCTCTATTCGCTCGGTATTAAACCGCTGCGTTTGCGGCTGTTAGTTAGCTTTGAAATCATATTTATTGTGCTGGTATCCACTGCCTTGGCGATCAGTTTTATGCTCGGCTTAGTTGCCTGGATCGGTGATGGCATCGAACTTAAACAATTTGCTGAAGGCGCGGCGCAATTCGGCATGGGCACCACGTTGTACTTATTAATTGATATACCGAAATGGACCGATGTTTTAGTCGCGACCTTAACCACTACCATGCTGTTTAGTTTATGGCCGGTTTGGAGTGCCACCCGCCACAGCCGGCTACAAGCACGTTAAAACCGACGTTCAGGACACCAAGCAAAACAACCGAAGGACTCACATGCAACCGATTCTACGTATTGAACAACTTTGCAAACATTATCATGATGGCGACAAAATCATCCAAGCGGTTGATCATGTCGATTTAACGATACAAAAAGGCGAGTTTATTTCGTTATACGGCCCGTCCGGTTCCGGTAAAACCACCCTCCTGAACTTAATTGGCGGTCTAGAGCGTGCCGACAGCGGTGATATTATTTTAAACGGTCAATCCACCCCTAAACTCAGCACCGACCAACTCACCGATTTGCGCCTCAATCAAATCGGTTTTATTTTTCAATCTTACAA
>DIJW01000095.1 GCA_002421475.1 Thiomicrospira sp. UBA5634
GGGTTAATTGTCGGGCGCACCACCTTTGGTAAGGGGTCAGTGCAGACCTTGCTGCCATTAAATAATGGCGCAGCCATTAAACTCACAACCGCATTGTATTACACGCCTTCAGGTCGTTCAATCCAGGCAGAAGGTATTAAACCTGATATTGAGATTGATATGGTGAAGGTCGAACGTATTGAAAGTTCAAAACTTGATAACGTGAAAGAAGCAACCCTAGAAGGTCATTTGGGTAATGCCACCAAAACAACGAATACGGAGGTCATCACGGAAGACAACACTACTGTGAGTTTATTGTCAGATGACTATGAATTGCATGAAGCGCTAAACTTATTAAAAGGTATGGTGTTTACCCAGAAGGTTGTTAAACGTTAATGCCACGTGTATTAGTACCCTTAGCGGAAGGTTGTGAAGAACTGGAAGCGGTGACTTTGTTAGATTTGTTTGTGCGTGCCAAGTTAGATGTTGTTAGTGCGAGTTTAAGCTCGCAGCGTTTAGTTCGTTGTAGTCGGGGAGTGGTTATTCAAGCGGAATACACCTTGGACGATGTAAGCGGACAAAACTTTGATCTAGTGGTGTTGCCGGGTGGTTTACCCGGTGCAGATCATTTAGAACAGGATCAACGGATTTTACAGTTATTACGTGCAACCGTTGCGAATGGTGGTATTAGCGCGGCGATCTGCGCGGCTCCAAAAGTGCTTAAAGCCGCCAAACTATTGGATGGCAAACAAGTAACCAGTTTTCCTGGAGTTTTGGATAAAAATCCGGCTCTCGGTATGACTTATCTTAATCAGCCGGTAGTAGATGCCGGTTCGATCGTTACCTCTCGCGGTCCGGGCACGGCGATAGACTTTGCATTACATCTTATCGAACGTCTGCAAGGTGCGGATGTGCGTCAACAAGTCGAAGCCGGTTTAGTTCGCAGTTAAGTAAATTGTCAAGATTGTCGTCATAACGTCCGGTTGGGCGTTTTTGCTTTTGAACATTGAATCACCAGGCCTGGTGATTCAATTTATTCTGGTTTAATGTAAATCTTTGCGTAGCATTTGGCGTATTTGTTCGGCAAGCAGTTTGGCTGCTTCGCTCGATAAAGGTGGTAAGGCTTGGTTTCGAGCACGATCGGTCTTGGCAATCGTTTCTAGCAGTTTAGTAATTTCTTGTTGAGTTTCATTTTGATAAGGTTGGTTAGGAAGTTGTTTGGCCATGATTTAGGCGCTCTTTAATATGTCTAATTTATCGAACGGAAACTCATCGGCTGTGACCGGTCGACTGAATAAATAACCTTGCCCTTCGTCGCAGCCGAGTTCACGTAACAAGCTTAATTGATGTTCGGTTTCGATGCCTTCAGCAAGGACTTTAAGACCTAAACTTTTTCCCATTGTAATAATGGCTGCAACAATTGAGTAAGATTCGGCATTGTAGTCAAGATCACGGATAAAACTGCGGTCAATTTTAATCCGATCCACATTGAGGTGTTTGATATAGGCGAGTGAGCTGTAACCTGTACCAAAATCATCCAGTGAAATTTCGAGGCCTTTCTGCTGTAGCTCATAGAGTTCACTATTATCTTCATGCAAGTGATCCATCAATAAACTTTCAGTGATTTCTAAGTCTAGTTGTTCCGGGAGCAGTTCATATTGCTCCAGTTTGTATTTAACCAGTTGCGGAAATCCTTGACCGTTTAATTGGGCGCTAGAGACGTTGATGGCAATCCGCTGTAAATGTTTATTGTTTTGTTGCCATTGCTGTACTTGCTGTAATGCATTGTCCAGCACAAAACCACCTAGAGCCTGAATTAAGCCAAATTTTTCGGCCAAGGGTATAAATTCATCCGGCGGTACCAACCGATCAGCCATTTTCCAGCGTAATAATGCTTCTGCTCCGACGACTTGCAGAGTATCTAAACGATACTGCGGTTGATAAACCAAGAAAAACTCATTGTTTTTTAATGCTTGATGAAGGTTGATTTCACTTTCATACAGATAGTGAATATGTTCATTCATTTTGTTGGAAAATAGACAATAACTGTTTTTTCCTTGTTCTTTAGCTTTGTACATTGCAAAGTCGGCATGGCGCATCAGATCTTCTTGGGTTAAGCCGTCTTTTGGATAAATGGCGATACCTACACTGCAACCTAAAGTTTGCGAGGGATTGACCGGTTGGTATTGCTGTTTAATGGCCTCTATCAATTCGTTGGCAAATTTAGCGAGTTCAAGTTCGTCAATTTGTTGGCAAATAATTGCAAACTCATCCCCGCCGAGACGGGCAACTAGGTTGATCCCTTTGTTGGCAGTATGTGTTTGTAATAAATGCGCGACTTGTTGTAACGCGCGATCGCCTGCGGCATGGCCTTGTGTATCGTTAACCCATTTAAAATTATCCAAGTCGAGGAAAAACAGCGCGAATGAATTAATTTGCTCATCTTTAATCCAAGATTTTAATGTGCGTTGAAATAGGTGTCGGTTAGGCAGTTGTGTTACAAGGTCGTAGTTTGCTAGGGTTTCAAGTTCATTTTGAGTTTGTTTGAGATGCGTTATGTCGGTAAATAAAAATGACAGGTAGACTGAATCTAAACGTACGTCTTCTATTTGGTAAACGTCGACCAAAAAGTGTCGGTCATCTTCATCACGTAACGCGCCTTCTTGGCGGGCATAACCTTGCTGAACGACATCAGTGAATAATTTATCTTCATTGATGCCGACAAATAATTGGTTCAACAATGACCAGATATAAAACTCTTCTTCTAAATCGTTTTCTGCCAGTAGGGTGCTGAATTTTAGATTGGTTTTGATGATTTCGCCTTTTTCCGTAGTAATGGCGATAGATTCGTGAATATTTTGCAAAATAGCACTATCCAGCACGATTTCTTTGGTGCGCTCTCTTACTTCATCTTCAAGGGTGTTTTTAAAGTTGTCTTGAATCCGCTGGGCTCGGTGTAGTTTTTTTAGTGATATTAAACTGACTAAACCTAATACTACAAACAAACTGACCAGGGTAAAAACCCATAAACGTTTGATCGCTTGAATATCTTGGTTAACCGCTTGTTGTGCTTGTTGAACCAGTTGGTTTTTGGTGGCGTAAAGTGTTTGAAACATCGCAATAGCCTGTTCTTGAACCGGCAGTGTGATATCGACTAGAGTATCAAGGGCAATGTGATTTTGTTCGTTGAGTGCAAGTTCAACCACTTGATTTTGTAAGTCTCGATTAAGGGTTGTTACTTCAAATAATTGTTGGAGTAGTTTTTGTTCTTCTGTCGTGGTATCTAAACTTTGATAAGTTGCAAAAGCTTCACGAATGGCTTGTTCTTGTTTAAAAAAGGTCATTTGTAACGCATCTTTTTCAAACGGGTCATCAGTCGTAACCATTTTTAGTAACATGACACTTCGATCACGTGCCGCTTGGTAAAGATTTTCGACTAAGGATTTCTGTATATGATGATTAGTCAGTTGAATGGTAGACTGTTGAATGCGTTTTTCGAGGGTATAAGCAATCACGCTTGAACTGATCGCCACTAAAAAAATAAGTGCGTAGCCCAAACCAACATAAAAGGTCGTGTTTTTTGTCGAGTTAGTCACAGAATTCCTGTTAATAAAGCTAGCGGATTAAGGCTCTATTATGGGAGTTTTAAAGCATGCAAACAAATAAATTATTGTAATAGGCACACAAGCCGCAGCAGGTGAAGGTGAAATGGCGAAGTTTGGAGTTTTTTGGCGTGATGTAATGTTGCGATTTTGGCGGCAGCGAGGGGCTGATGCGGTTGCCATTTTGGCTTATACCAGTCTGATTGGTATTGTGCCGATGTTGGCGGTGATGTTAAGTTTGTTTTCGGCTTCCGCATGGTTTGAGCCGTTTCAGCATTTAGTGATGCAGCAAGTTGTGGCACATTTAATGCCAGAGTCGCATCCCGCCATTCAACAGACATTGGCCTCATTTGCCCAACAAGCGAGTGGATTAGCGGCACCAGGCCTGGTGCTGATGTTATTAACTACGTTAGTTTTGTTGTGGACGATTGATCAAAAAATGAATGCCATGTGGGATCAGGGGGTGCAACGTAGTTGGTGGCATAGCTTACTTAATTATTTGGGAATCAGTTTAATTGGGCCCATTTTACTCGGTATCAGTTTGCTGGTTAGTACAACGGTTTTGGCTTGGCCTTTATGGCTTGATGTGCTGACAGTAAAACAGTGGGTGATTGAGCTGATTAACAGCTTGCCGTTTTTGTTCAGCATTTTGGGTTTTATGCTGTTGTATCGTTTTGTACCGGTACAAAAAATAAGTTGGCACCAGGCCTGGTGGGTCGGATTGATGGCGGCAATACAAATTGAATTGTTAAAGTGGGGATTTGGTTGGTATGTGAATGCTTTTCCAACCTATGACTTGGTATACGGTGCATTAGCCGCTGTGCCTTTATTTTTGCTGTGGTTGTATTTGATGTGGTTTATTGTGATTTGGAACGCTTGCGTGCTGAGTGAGTGGGGGCGTGCAGATCAACCTGCTGAGCTTGTTGTGTTGTCACAACAAGCTGAGTAGGTGTTTGGTTTAGGCTTTCATTTTATCGCGCGCGGATTGTATTTCGCGCGCAGCAGCGAGTAACGCTAAACGCGCCACTACGCCATAGGCATAAAAGCGATTAGGTTCTGCGTCCGGTGCTTGAGTTTGATCAGGCAATACGCCTGATTGTTGAAATGACATAGGCTCAAAATGCATACCGGGTGAATTCAAGTTATCCGTTGCCGTTTTGCCGGTATGAATGCGATAAAAACCGCCAATTACATGATTGTGAATCATATAAACCACCGGCTCTGCAACCGCATCATCAACGGTTTCAAAGGTATATACACCTTCTTGTACCAGCATTTTATCTACTGCCAAACCTTCTTTAGCCGAGGTCATTTTCGTGCGTTGTTTACGGTTTAAGTTCAACACATCATCCGCATTTTTGACCGACATAATCGCCATGCCGTAAGTGCCGCTATCGGATTTAATAATCACAAACGGTTTACAGTCGATATCATGTTCATGATAGTAGTTGGCGGTATTTTCCAGCACTTTATTGACGGTTTCAGCGAGATTTTCCAGTCCAATGCGTTCTTTAAAATCAATCGGTCCACATTGGACTGATTCGGGTGTAATGAGCCATGGATCTATATCAATCAATTGACTGAATTCGCGCGTCACATCGGAGTAATGATTAAAATGCTGGGTTTTATAGCGCGTTGACCAGCCCAAATCCAACGGCGGCAATAATACTTGTTCGATATTTTCCAAAATGGGCGGACGACCGGCGGATAAGTCATTATTAAGTAACACTGCGCAAGGGAAAAAGTTTTCTACCCCGACACGTTCGCCTTGGCGAATGAGTAGTTTTAGGGTGAGTGTTCGACCTGAGGGTAAATCAATTTGACTGGTCGCGGTAACTTCCGGGTTAAGTGAGCCAATTTGCACATCATAACCGGCGTTTTCAATGATTTCTTTTAGGGTGCAGACGTTTTCCAGATAAAACATATTACGAGTATGGTTTTCCGGAATAATCAACACGCCATCGGTAATTGGGCAGGCTTGTGTAATGGCGTTTTGTGCTGCTTGGACCGCTAAAGGGCGTAGATCGGGATGCAGATTATTAAAACCTGCCGGAAATAAGTTGGTATCCACCGGCGCAAGTTTATAGCCGGCATTTCGCAAGTCGACCGAAGCATAAAATGGTGCCGGCGTTTGACGGAACTGCTGACGAAACCAACATTCAATTGCCTGACTATGGCTAAGTAAATGCTGCTCTAACTCAAGTAGCGGACCTTTTAACGCCGTTTTTAAATGTGGAACTTGATAAGCGTTGGGCATAATTCTGCTCTGTCGTTGGGGGTGATAACGCATTATAGCAAAGCCAGTTGTTATGATGCATTGATCAGTCAATCTCAACCAGGCAAAAGCTGTGGGTTATAGCGGTTAAACCAAGTCCCCCCATTGAGCTTGGAGTAGGCTTAAAATAACCGGTGCAGCCGTTTCGGTACGTAAAATACGTGGACCCAGACGAATGCCTTGAAATCCTTGCTGCTGGGCCAGTTGTACTTCGTCATCGGTTAAACCGCCTTCCGGCCCGATTAACACTGCCAGCGGCAGGGTTGGATCAGGTTTAGGCAATTGGGAAAGATTTTTGTGACTGTATGGATCCAACACCAGGCCTGGTGTTTGAGGTGTTTGTGCGAACCATTCGGTTAAAGTCATTAAGGGTTTCACTTGCGGCACTACACAACGGCCGGATTGTTCACACGCACTAATGACCAGTGCTTGCCATTGTTCGCGGCGTTTGTGTTGTTTGTCATCTTCTAACCGAACTTCGCAACGTTCGGTAAATAGTGGCTGTATTTCGGTCACGCCCAGTTCAACTGCTTTTTGTAAGGCATAATCCATACGCTCGCCGCGCGAAATGCCTTGTAGCAAAAGAGTGTGAAGCGGTGATTCGGTCGAAGGTTGGCTGATCTCACCCAGTGTTACATGCGCGGTGCGTTTATCTATCACCTGAAGGCTGGCGCGCGCTTGTCGGCCTTGACCGTCAAACACATCAATTAAATGGCCATTTTTCAGGCGTAAAACCGTTAACGCATAATGCGTTTGGTCTTTATGGAGTTCGACCACCAGGCCTGGTTGGTAGTCAGCCGGCAAATAAAAACGTGGAATACGCATATAAAATGGGCGAATTACAACTGCATATTGTCGTTGCGCCAAGTTAAATCGCGCGCAATCGCCAACGTCGGTTGAGTGCTGTTCATGCTGTAAAAATGCAGGCCTGGTGCACCGCCATCCAATAAACGTTGGCACATACTGGTGACATAATCTTGTCCAAACGCGCGTAAACTCACCAGATCATCCTCAAAACTTTCTAAGCGACACTTTAACCAGCGCGGCACTTCGGCACCACACATGCCGGAAAAACGAATCAATTGTTCGTAATTGGTGATCGGCATAATCCCGGGCACAATCGGCAGATCAATGCCGGCTTTTTCACAGGAGTCGATAAAGTAAAAATAGCTGTCGGCGTTAAAGAAATACTGCGTAATCGCTGCATCCGCACCTTGCTCGACTTTATGTTTAAAGTGTTTGATGCCTTGATCACAGTTACGTGCTTGCGGATGCGTTTCCGGATAAGCGGCAACTTCTAACTGAAAAGTGTTACCGGTTTCTTGGCGGATAAACGCAATCAGGTCGGCGGCATATTTAAACTCGCCCGGATCCATCATGCCTGACGGCATATCACCGCGCAAAGCAACAATCCGTTTAACTCCGAGGTCTTGATAGGTTTTCAGTAATGCACGAATACTGTCTTGCGTGGCGCCAATGCAGGTTAAATGCGGCACGGCTTCAAACGCAGTGTTTTGTTGAATATGGGCGACGGTTTCCAGGGTTTTTTCTTGGGTGGTGCCGCCTGCACCATAGGTCACGGAAATATATTCAGGTTTAAGTACCGCCAACTCATCAATGACTTTATTCAGCTTGAGTGAACCTTCTGCCGTACGCGGCGGAAAACACTCCAAACTCAAGCTTTGCGGATACTGCTTTTGTGATTTCATCAGTAAAATCCTTGTTGTCTTTCACCACAGAGGCACGAAGTCACGAAGCATTTTGAGCGAGAAACAGATGATTAAATCTCCGTTTCTTTCTTAGTGTCTCAGTGTCTTTGTGGTGCCAAAAATTACAATCCCGCGTCAGCGCGTAAAGCGGCGGCTTTGTCGGTTTTTTCCCAAGTAAACTCCGGTAGTTCACGTCCAAAATGACCGTAAGCGGCGGTTTTTTGGTAAATCGGGCGATATAAATCTAACATCGCAATCAAGCCTTTCGGACGTAAATCAAAATGTTCACGTACTAATTTTTCAATTAATGCCACGCTGACTTTCTCGGTACCAAAGGTGTCGATGCTGATCGAGGTAGGCTGTGCCACACCGATTGCATAAGACACTTGGATTTCGCATTTGTCCGCCAGGCCTGCAGCCACCACGTTTTTCGCTACATAACGACCGGCATAAGCAGCGGAGCGATCCACTTTTGACGGGTCTTTACCGGAAAACGCGCCGCCGCCGTGACGTGCCATGCCGCCATAGCTGTCAACGATGATTTTACGCCCTGTTAAACCGGCATCACCTACCGGTCCGCCGATTACAAAACGGCCGGTCGGGTTAATGTGATATTGGGTATCTTTATGCAGCCATCCTGCCGGTAAAGTCGGCTTGATGATCAACTCCATCACCGCTTCACGTAGGGCTTTGTTTTCAATGTCCGGTGCATGCTGAGTTGATAACACTACCGCATCAATCGCCACCGGTTTACCGTTTTCATAACGTAACGTCACTTGGCTTTTGGCATCCGGGCGTAACCAAGGTAACTCACCGGATTTGCGCACTTGCGCTTGGCGTTCCATTAAACGGTGGGCGTAATAAATCGGTGCCGGCATCAATACATCGGTTTCGTTTGAAGCATAACCAAACATTAACCCTTGGTCGCCCGCACCTTGTTCGTGATCATCAAATTCATCCACACCCATCGCGATTTCCGGCGATTGTTTGCCAATCGCGGTCAAAACGGCACAGGTATCACCGTCAAAGCCCAAGTCGGCGCTGTTGTAGCCGATCTCCTTGACGACTTTGCGCACCAATTCTTCTTGGTCAACCCACGCCGAGGTGGTGATTTCGCCGCCGATTAAGACCATGCCGGTTTTAACAAAAGTTTCGCAGGCCACACGAGCGCGCGGATCTTGTTGCATGATGGCATCCAGCA
>DIJW01000174.1:0-12939 GCA_002421475.1 Thiomicrospira sp. UBA5634
AAGAAACCGCTGCAGGTATCGCATTATTTTTATTCGGCATGATTTGTTTGGAGGAAGGGTTTAAAGCTTTCACCGGCGGCACACTTGAGACGGTGCTGCGCAAATCAACCAGTCAAATGTGGAAAAGTCTGACCTTTGGTATCTCCGCGACCACCCTGATGCAGTCCAGCACTCTTGTATCACTTATCACCATTTCGTTTGTCAGCGCCGAGATGATTAGTCTGGCCGCCGGTATCGGCATTGTTATGGGGGCGAATATCGGCACCACCACAGGCGCGTGGCTGATTGCCGGTTTGGGTTTAAAAGTCGATATTGCCAGTTATGCGATGCCGGCACTGATTTTCGGCGTTATTTTTTTACTGCAAAAAAGTAAAACCCTTAAAGGTTTGGGTTATGTGATGCTGGGTGTCGGGTTTTTATTTCTTGGTATTCATTTTATGAAATCCGGTTTTGAAGCCTTTCAATCCAGTTTTGATTTAGCCAGTTATGCCGTGTCCGGTTTAAAAGGCGTATTGTTATTTACGCTGATTGGTATGGTGATCACTACCATTATGCAATCCAGTCATGCGACCTTATTGATTATTATTGCGGCACTGGCAACTAATCAGGTGACTTACGAAAACGCGCTGGCATTAGCGATTGGGGCGAATTTGGGTAGCGCGGTCACTACCGCCATGGGCGGCATGGCGGCTAACTTGGGCGGTAAACGTTTGGCGGTCGCACATGTGGTGTTCAATTTTGTCACCGCCTTGGTTGCGATTGTGTTTATTAATCAAATGGTATGGTTGGTAGATCATGGAGCGGCGTTATTAGGCATTAACGATGACAGTTATTTATTAAAGTTAGCCTTGTTCCATACCTTGTTTAATGTATTGGGAGTGGCGCTGTTATTACCGTTTGTGAGTCAACTGGAAGCAGGCCTGGTGAAGTACATTACATTTGTACCTACCTCTTCCGAACAACCGCAATATTTATATGCCGAAGCGCTGGAAACCCCTTCCACGGCGGTCGGCGCGGTGCGTAAAGAAATTGAACATTTATTTGATAATGTGTATGGATTATTGGCACACGGCATCAGTATTCGGCGCGCGGTGATTGATTCAGACGAGTCGTTAATTGATGCGATTAAATATACGCGGCGCATTATGCCGCTAGACATTGATGACGATTATGAAAACAAAGTTAAGAGTTTACATAATGCAATCGTCGGTTTTATTGGCGAGGCGCAATCACGCGAATCGACGCGTGAAGTGAGTGAAGATTTATATGTTTTACGCCAGGCCAGTCGTGATTTGGTTGAAGCGGTAAAGGGCATGAAACACATGCATAAAAACCTGTCTCGTTATGGCGTATCGCCCAATTTGGCGGTGCGCGAACGTTACGACACCATTCGCCTACAGGTAGCAAAATTGTTGCGGGATTTACGCCAAATTGTAAAAAACCCGGAAGAAGTAACGTCTTTATCGTTGGATGCGTTACGGTTGTCTTTAGAGAAATCGAGCCGCAAATTGATGGATGATTTGGATGAGATGATCCGCGCCCACCGCATTACACCTGCAGTAGCCACATCGATTATGAACGATGAAGCCTATGTCAGCGATATTAGCAAAAACATGATTGATGCGGTGGCGGCGTTATTGCTTAAACCGGCGCAACGCAGCACGCCAAGTTTAGCGTTAGATCCGCAAGAAATTGCGCAACTTGCCGGTGGGGATCGCACATCAGCCGGTTAATCAGCGCATGACATCATAAAAGTCTGCGTGTATATTCAGCAGTAAGTTTCTTTTTGGGGGCTAAGATGAAACTGAAAAAAATAATCGGTCGATTGGTGAGTTATTTTGATGCGGATTTAAAGACGCAGCGTAAAGAAAAAAAGGCGCTGCATAAACTGCTGAAACAACTTAAACATAAAGAACAAGAACTCTGTGATCAGCTGGCAGAAACCGAGTCAATTGAGAAGCGTGAAGAATTGCAAACCAAGTTGGATGTGGTGCGAGCACAACGCACTAAAGGCATGGTTTATCTGCAAGCCGGGCGTAAACANNCAAGAACAAACGGCATCGGTTGCTGAAGCGTCCACAAAGGACGCGCAGTGAGTTTTGCCCGCCACGCGGTTTGGTTGCGAGCCGCACTGGTATTAGGCTTGTGTTTTTTATGGGTTCCTTTTGTATCGGCACAATCACCGGTTGGTCAAACGCTAGACTGGTTTAATATGTCTTTGTGGTTGCTGGGCGGGTTAGCGCTGTTTCTGTATGGCATGGAGCGCATGATTGAGGGTTTGCTGGCGGTGTCCGGCGAACGTTTAAAAGCGATCTTGAGCCGCTTAACCACCAACCGTCTTGCCGGTGTTGCAACCGGAGCTTTGGTTACCGCAACCATTCAATCTTCCTCTGTCACCACCGTTCTGGTGGTAGGTTTTATTTCCGCCGGCTTATTAACGCTCACCCAGGGCATCAGTGTGATTATGGGCGCCAATCTTGGCACCACGATTACCGCCCAACTGATCGCGTTTAATCTCACCAGTGTGGCGATGTTGATGATTTCGCTTGGGTTTGTTACGCAGTTTGTGGCAAAAACCAAACGGCTACATAGTTTAGGCACACTGGTGCTGGGTTTTGGTTTGCTGTTTTTCGGTATGGACGTTATGAGTACCGGGATGGCACCATTGCGTGATTACCCGCCTTTTATTGATTTGATGCGCCAGATGGAAAACCCGTTGTTTGGTATTTTGGTTGGTTTTGTTTTTACCGCGTTAGTCCAGTCGTCATCCGCCACTATCGGCGTGGTGATTGTACTGGCAACCAATGGTTTTATAACGTTGCCGGCCGGTATCGCATTAGTTTTTGGTGCGGATATCGGCACCTGCGTGACCGCGTTATTGGCGGCGATCGGTAAAGCGCGTGATGCGTTACGTGCGGCGTTTGCGCATGTCTTTTTTAATGTGTTTGGCGTGCTGATTTGGTTACCGTTTATTCCGATTTTAGCCGATATCGCGATTTGGCTGAGTATGGGTGATGTCCACGCAAATCTAGCGTTGGTGACTCAAGATACGCCGCGTGAAATTGCCAACGCCAACACCTTTTTTAAATTAAGTTTATTGTTATTGTTTGTACCCTTATTACCAGGCCTGGTGTGGGCTGTTTATAAACTGGTACCAATTTCGCAAGAGGAATTGTCACAGGCACAAAATAAACCCAAGTTTCTTGATCCGGTACAGTTGCACACACCCAGTGTTGCAATCGAGGCGGTGTATAAAGAGATTGAGCGTTTGGGTACGATGACGGTTTTATATTACCGGCATGCCCAGCAAGCGGTATTGGCCGGTGATATTGCTGCATTAGCGAAACTTGAACATGACGGTAAAAGGCTTAATCAATTACATACCGAAATTTTGACTTATGTTGGCGGCTTAACTGTGCAAGCCATGTCGGAATCCGAAAATGCCAAATTAGTCAGTTTAATCGCGGTGTTGGATGTCTATGAAAATATGCTGGATGTGATTAAACAAGGTTTGATGGAAGTGGGTTATCAAATGATTGATAACAAAATAAAACCCAGCGCTACCATGAATGCGTTGTTTGAGAGTTTATCGCAAGAAATTGAAGCCACCTTAGCGAAAGGATTTGCTGCCGCCTATACCCCGAACAGTCATTATTACGCCGACATTGTTGAGGCAAAAACCAAGGTCGATTTATTGATCTCGCAGGCTTTGGAGCACCAAGCCAAATCATTAAATAATACGGAAAAACGCATTTTAATTTTTAGGTTAGAAATGCAGTTGGCTGATGCATTTAAACGATTACATACCTTGGCCAAAAGAGCTGCACGGATTAGTGAGCGTGAACACGAGAAAAAGGTTGATAGTGCACCGATAAATTTGGTTTCCTAACCGGCTTTGTGCAATAAACGTGCAATTACGGCTTAAATCATGCGTAATGGGCGGGTTTCCAGATTTGTAGTGTGGGATTCGCTATAATTGCGGTCTAAAACTTAATGGGATACATTTTCAATAATGCGCCAGCTTGGCTTTATCGTTTTTATGTTAATGATATTGTCGTCATCTCACAGTATGGCGCGTGATCATTTGGTGTTTACGCCCTTGCCGATGCAGGACGCACACCTGGTTGTAGAAAATAGCCAGCGTTTAGTCGCTTATCTGGAAGCGGTTTTATCTAAGCCGGTGCGCATTCGGTATGTTGCCGATTATGAACAGGTTGTTCAGCTATTTAAAGCCGGTGAAATTGACATCGCCCATTTAGGCCCGTTAACTTACGTCGCACTTAAACAACAGTTTGCTGATGCTCAGCTGTTGGCGGCAGAGCGTGGTGTAGATGGCCTTGATTTTTATCAATGTTGGATTGTTGCGCCAATTGACGGAATAACCGAGTTAAAACACATTAAACAGCGTTTTGCCTTAACTCAACCCTTATCGACTTGTGGCCCATATAGTGTGGCACCGCTGTTAGACCAAGCAAAAATTAAGCTAATCAATCTCACCACCGCCTACCTGGGCACTCACGATAATGTGGCGTTATCTGTGTTAAGACAAGAGTTTGAAGCCGGCGCATTAAGTGCGACTATTGCAGAAAAATATGTACCTTTAGGATTACGTGTATTGGCTAAAAGTGACAAGTTGCCGCTATTTCCGATTGTGGCAAATCGGCAAACATTAAGTGATGAACAGCGGTTGCTTATCCAGCATGGATTACTGAGTATTGTGGCCGATACAACGGCAAACTGGGGTTTAGGGCAGCAAGGTTTTATGCCGGTTGAAGATCAAGACTATGACATTATTCGACAATTAAAGGCGGCAACGCATGTCCACACAACGCCTTAGTATTTTTATTTTATTGTTGCTGTTAAGTGTCTGGTTAACGGGTGTGTTGTATTTTAAACACCGGGTTGATGTAGAAAAAAACAACTATACCCAGCGCCAGATTACTGACCTGAATATCGCTTGGACAGCGGTACAGCATCTACAACAAAAAGGCAAAGACGCCTATTTTCAAACCTATATTATGCGCAATGAAATTTTGCCGATTTTATTACGTGCTCAAGATGAGGATCAGCGCCAACTTGCAAGGTTAGAGTTATACCGCAAGTTGTATCCTGTGTATCAAGAAATTGTGCCTCAAGGTGTGCATCAATTTCAATTTACCCTGCCAAACAATGTCAGCCTGTTACGGGTGCACAGCGTGCATCAGTTTGGTGATGATTTAACCAGTTTACGCACATCCTTTCGTTTAGCTAATGAAACCTTAAAACCGGTATTCGGCTTTGAGCTGGGCCGTGTTTTGCCCGGTTTTCGCAGTATTTATCCGATTGTGTACCAAGGCCGTCATTTGGGGGCGGTCGAGTTTAGTAATACTTTTGAAACCCTTCGTAAAGACATTGCATTTTTAGACAATTCACGCGAATACGCGTTGGTGTTGCATCCGCGTGTGCAAGAGGCCTTATTTAGTGATTTTAAACATTATTATGGAGCCAGTGCGTTTAATGCCGACTGGTTGGAAGAAGATCCATTACGCGAGTTACCAAATGCCTCGCCGCCTTTAAGTGATTATGCAAAAAAAGTTGGCATCAAGTTACGCGACAATCCCGAAGTAAAAAGTAATATGGCCAAAAATCAAAGTTTTGCCACCACTTTATTGCTTGACGGCAGTACACAAGTGGCAACCTTTTTAGCCATCAACGATATCGAAAATCAAACAGCTGCTTTTCTGATTGCATTATCCCCCGCCCCTCTATTAGACGGTTTGCAGCGAGATCTGGTTAACAATGTATCGGTTACAACCATTTTAATCGTATTGTTAGGCTGGACGCTTTTTGCGGTATTGCGTCATCGTGAAGAGTTGAGAATTTCTGCTACTGCGTTTAACGTGCAGGAAGGCATTACGATTACTGACCCGAATGGCAAAATTATGCGAGTTAACCAAGCGTTTACGCGTTTAACCGGCTACCAATCACATGAAGTGATCGGTAAAACCCCGGCCATTTTAAGTTCAGGACGCCAAGACAAATTGTTTTATCAAGCCATGTGGCAAAGCCTAAAGAAAAACGGCAGCTGGCAAGGCGAAATTTGGAATCGACGTAAAGACGGTGAAGTGTATGCTGAATGGCTGACAATTACCGCCGTATACGACCATAAAGGCAGGGTTACACATTATGTTGGTGCTTTCTTAGATATTACCCAGCGTAAACAAGATGAAGAGCAAATCCGCAAACTGGCGTTTTACGATCCGCTAACCGGTTTACCGAATCGACGTCTGTTGATGGAACGTTTGGAACATGCGTTTGCAACCAGTTCGCGTACTCGTCGACATGGCGCAGTATTATTTATCGACTTAGATAATTTTAAAAGTCTCAACGACACCAAAGGGCATGACATGGGTGACCAATTATTGCTTGAGGTCGCGCATCGCTTAAAAAGCAGTACACGCGAATCAGACAGTGTGGTGCGTTTAGGCGGGGATGAGTTTGTGGTGTTGTTTGAAGGCTTGCATGCCGATTTGGAAAAGGCGTCGATTGAAGTTGAGTATTTAGCTGAAGACATACGTGCGGCTTTAAATCAGCCGTATGTATTTGAGGATTATGAACATTATTCGAGCCCAAGTATCGGTATAGCGTTATTCCTTGATCACAATACCCCGCTCGATGAGCTGATGAAAAATGCCGACAGTGCGATGTATCAGGCAAAAAATGCCGGACGTAATACGATTCGATTATTTGATCCGAAAATGCAACTCGCATTGGAACAACGTTTAGCGTTGGAAGAAGATTTACGTTATGCCATTACACATGACCAAATGGAGTTGTATTACCAGCCGCAACTGAATGATCAAAATCAAGTGATTGGTGCAGAGGCGTTGATTCGTTGGCATCATCCGGTGCGAGGATTAGTATCCCCGGCGGAGTTTATTCCGATTGCCGAAGAAAGCGGCCTGATTATTGATATTGGTGGTTGGGTGCTTGAACAAGCCTGTAAACGCTTACGTGAATGGCAGAAAATAAGCCGTTTGAGCCATTTAACGCTCGCCGCCAATATTAGTGCCCGCCAATTAAGGCAGAAAGAGTTTGTTGAAAAAGTGCAGCATTGTCTGACGCATTATGACATTCAGCCGGGGCAGTTAAAGTTAGAAATCACCGAAAGTATGGTACTGGAAGATCTGGAAGATACCATTGATAAAATGCAACGTCTTAAAAAGTTGGGAGTGTTGTTTTCAATGGATGATTTTGGCACTGGTTATTCATCGTTGGCGAGCATTAAAAGGCTGCCTTTGGATCAGTTAAAAATTGATCAGAGTTTTATTCGTGATATTACCGGCGAAGACAGCAATGTGGTGTTAACCCACACCATTATTGCGATGAGTCAGGCTTTAGGCCTACATGTGTTGGCTGAAGGGGTGGAAGATGAAGCACAGCGCGATATTTTGCGTTCTTTGGGTTGTTATGATTATCAGGGTTATTATTTTTCGCGGCCATTAACCTATACTGACTTTGAATCCTTTGTACAAAAATAAATTCTAACCGACTGATTTTCTGCCCTTTTTTAAGGACTGTCATCTGGCTGTTATCTCTCTGTCATTTTGTTTCATCAAACTTTAATCAAGCACCAGGCCTGGTTGCGTAAAGTTATCGCGTGTTTAACAACGCGTTTAACTTTTAATTGATTAAGGAAATACAGATGAAAAAGAATATTCTAGCTTTAGCCGTCGCAACGGCAATGACAGCGCCAATCGTTATGGCTGAAGAAGTAAAAGTCGATGCGCCTAAAGTTTACGGACAAATTAACGTAGCAATCAGCAGCGTCACTGACTTAGGTATGAAAACCTATGACCGCGATTCACGTTTAGGCGTTAAAGGTTCACAAGATTTGGGTAACGGTTTAAAAGGCGTTTACCAAATGGAATTTGGTACTAAGGTTGGTGATGCATTAGGTACTATTTCAGGCCGTAATGCGGTGGTGGGTTTAGCCGGTAGTTTTGGTACCGTGTTAGTGGGTCGTCATGACACGCCATTTAAAATGTCACAGCCAAAAGACTTGTTTGGTGATGCAACCAACGGCGATATGGGTAAGGATGCGATGGCTGGTAATCTAGGTCGTGGCGCTGCAGGTGAAGATCGCGTAGATAACATGTTGGCGTATATGTCACCGGAGTTTGGCGGCGTTAAGTTAATTGTTGCCGGTGTAAGCAACTTGGCATTGAATGACGGTACTACTCCAGAAAATGAAGCAGAAACAGAAGACTCATTAACCAACGCAATTTCTACTTCGATTACCTATGGTTCTACTAAAAAAGGTATTTATGCAGCGGTTGCTTATAACACCTTTGCAGCAGAAACCAATGCCAATCAAAAAGCCTATACTGAAATGCGCGTTTCAGCACAGTATGCTGAAGCTGGTTTGATTGCTAACGTGGTATATCAAACGTTTGATGATGGCGCATCAACTGATGGCGCATCTGAAGGTTCAAACATCCAAATTGGTGTGGCTTATAAAATGGGCAATTTAATGCCTAAATTGAAGTACTCAATGGTTGACCGTGCAAGTGATTTGTTAGAAGACGGTACAACAATGGCATTCGGTGTTGATTATTCAATCGGCAAAAAAACCACTGCTTATGTTGAATACGTAAGTGCAGACAAAAACATGATGGGTAATGCAGACGGTTTAACAGACGTTTCTGTTGGTATCGTTCACAAGTTCTAATTGAACTTGGCTGTTAACCTGATTAGTTAGTTTTGGTATCTTGTGATACAAACCCCGCAATGCGGGGTTTTTTCGTTTTGGGCTACACCACCGCCTGGTACAGGCTTAACAAACACCACGTCATCCTGAGCGCAGCGAAGGATCTCCAGCCCGTCAGGCTATCGTTGAAGATCCTTCGTTGCGCTCAGGATGACAAAATAGAAATTTAAGACAAAGCCTGTTTGGCTTTTTGCACTTGCAGTTTGACCTGTTCCGGCGCGGTGCCGCCTAAGTGTTTACGTGCTGAAACCGAACCTTCTAACGTCAAGACTTTAAACACATCTTCACCGATTTTGTCGCTAAACCCTTGCAAAGTCGCCAAACTCATTTCAGATAAATCTTGTTTGGTTTTTACCCCATGTGCGACCGCTAAACCGACGATTTCATGCGCATCACGGAAAGCTAAGCCTTTACGCACTAAATAATCGGCTAAGTCGGTGGCGGTTGAAAAGCCGCGTTTCGCTGCTTCGTAGGTGATTTCGCGTTTAACTTGCATCGCGGGGATCATGTCGGCAAATGCGCGCAAACAGCCGCGAACGGTGTCGATTGTGTCAAAAATTGGTTCTTTGTCTTCTTGGTTGTCTTTATTGTAAGCCAATGGTTGAGACTTCATCAGGGTTAACAAACTAAATAAATGCCCGTATACGCGGCCAGATTTTCCGCGCACCAGTTCCGGTACATCGGGGTTTTTCTTTTGCGGCATAATGGATGAACCGGTGCAGAAACGATCGGGTAAATCAATAAACTGAAACTGCGCCGATGACCATAAAATCAACTCTTCGGAAAAACGTGATAAGTGCATCATTAAGGTCGCTGCCCATGCGGTGAACTCAATCGCAAAATCACGATCTGACACGCCATCCAACGAGTTTTGGCTAACACGCTCAAAACCTAAAAGTTGCGCGGTGTATTCGCGGTCAATCGGATAGGTTGTGCCGGCTAAGGCCGCCGAACCTAACGGTAAAGTATTTACCCGTTTACGGCAGTCCTGCAGGCGCTCTACATCACGCACCAGCATTTCATACCAGGCCATCATGTGATGACCAAAGGTGACCGGTTGGGCAGTTTGTAAATGGGTAAAGCCGGGCATAATGGTGTCGGCTTCACGTTCTGCAACTTCAACAATCCCGCGCTGTAATCGATTCATTTCAGTCAAAATAAAGTCAATTTCATCACGGACATACAGGCGAATATCGGTGGCTACTTGGTCATTACGTGAACGGCCGGTGTGCAGTTTTTTGCCGGTTAACCCAATCATTTGGGTAAGGCGAGATTCGATATTCATGTGAATATCTTCTTGTTTGATTGACCAGCTCATTTGGCCTGACTCAATTTCGGCCTGTACTTGCTGTAACCCTTTAATAATGTCGTCTTCTTCTTTGGCAGTCAAAAGGCCGACCTTGTACAACATGCGGGCATGTGCAATGGAGCCCTGAATATCTTGACGATACATGCGATGGTCAAATTGAATCGAAGCGGTAAACTCTTCAACAAATGCATCGGTTGATTCAGTAAAACGTCCGCTAGAGAGTTTTTCTTGGTTAATGTTTGTGCTCATGATTTTGGCTCTGTCTTAAATTAAGGGGTTGGCAGTGGACGGCGCATTTGTTCGGGCATCGCCGGCAATCGCATAGGGTTGCCCATGTTTTCGTAGGCTTGATTAAGCGAACGGTGAATCATGCCGCCAAACAGCTGCACGTCGGCGACACCTATGATGGGTTCGGCCACCGGTAATCCGCGGGAATCGACAAAAATTAACGTCGGCGTGATATCCGCTTTATACATGCGAGCAAACTGTCGTTTTTGAATGGTTTCCGTTTCGGAGAATTTGATCGGGCTGTGCATATCTAAACTAACTTGGCGCATATACATAGCATAACCATCATAAAGTCCACCGCGAATCATCGGGTTTAACACTTCACGCTTTAGTTGATTGCAGAACTCACACCATTTAGCGGTGAACATAATCATAATCGGCACGTTATCACGTTGCGCCATTTGCGCGACATAATGAAAGTCATCCATTTCCTGCAAGTCGTTTGCTTGGGCATTCTGTTCGCAGCCCATTAACAATACGCTGGACAATACAATTGTCGAAAAGACCTTCAACATACGCGCGTTCTCCCATTGAATTTGCCTGATCGGTTATTTTAACGAAAATCGAGTTGTATATTTGAGTAAAATGTCACGATTAAAAGTGCAGGAATTAAAGATGAAAAAGACCTTACGTATTGCAACACGCAAAAGCCCGCTTGCTATGTGGCAAGCCGAATTTGTAAAAGCGACTTTAGAAAAAGCGCATCCAGGCCTGGTGGTTGAACTGCTGCAAATGGTAACCAAAGGTGACAAAATTCTAGACGTGCCATTAGCCAAAATCGGCGGTATGGGATTATTTACTAAAGAACTTGAAGAACAAATGCTGGACGGTCAGGCGGATTTGGCGGTGCATTCAATGAAAGATGTGCCGATGGAGTTGCCTGAGGGGTTTGAGCTGAGTGCGATTATGGCACGTCATGATCCGACCGATGCGTTTGTATCGAATAAGTATGCGAGTTTTGATGCGTTACCGCAGGGTGCGATTTTAGGCACCTCAAGTTTACGTCGTAAAGCGCAGTTTCAAGCACTGCGTCCGGATTTGGTGGTGAAGGATTTGCGAGGCAATGTCGGCACCCGTTTAGGCAAATTGGATGCGGGCGAATTTGATGCGATTATTTTGGCTACTTCGGGCTTAGAGCGTTTAGGTTTAAATGAAAGAATTCGCGCAAAAATTGCGCCGGAAGTTTGTTTACCGGCGGTTGCGCAAGGCGCACTAGGCATTGAAACTTTGATCGGTGATGAAGACACCAAGGCGTTGGTTGCGGTGTTAAATGACCCGTTAACTGAAGTAGTGGTTAAAGCCGAACGTGCGATGAATCATACGCTGCAAGGCGGTTGCCAAGTGCCGATTGGCGGTTTTGCATTATTGCAAAATGGTGAAGTTTGGTTACGTGGTTTGGTGGCTGAAACCGATGGTTCACACATTATTCGTAAAGAAGGTCGTGCACCGGCGGCGCAAGCTGAAGTATTGGGTCGCCAAATCGGCCAGGCGTTATTAGATGACGGTGCACGAGAAATTTTAACCGCGTTATACGCCGACCAGGTTTAAGCGTTTTATGCGGTTTACCCTGCTGAATACTCGGCCACCGCATCAAGCCGATTTGTTAAATCGGCAGTTGGCAGAGATCGGTGTTGAGGTGATAAATTGCCCAAGTTTACAGATTGAAGCCGCGTTTCCGACTCAAGTACCGGCCTGGCATCAGCAGGATGTTTGGGTGTTTGTAAGTCGAAATGCGGTTGAGTATTTTGCCCGTCAATTGACATTGGACCAGCGACAAGGCGATTCACACTGCAAAATCGTCGCGGTAGGCGAAGCCACGGCACAGGCGATTTGTCAGCAGGGTTGGCCGAATTTACAACCGATTCCAGAGAGTTTTGATTCCGAAGGGATGTTGAGTTTAGCGGTATTTAATCAGCCTCAAGGGCTGCGTGTCGGCATTGTGCGTGGTGACGGTGGCCGTGAACATTTGGCGCAGGCTTTAAAAGCACAAGCTGCAGAGGTGACGTTATATGAAGTCTATCGTCGTCAAACAAGTCCTTTTTGCCAGCAGGCCTGGTGGCAATTTAAGCAAGCCGCCCGGCCGATTTTATTATTTACCAGCGGCAGCAGTTTACAAGCGTTTTTAACCGAGTTACCGTCTGAGGATCAGGCCTGGTGTTTTCAGTTACCGTTGATTGTATTTAGTCAGCGCTTATTTGAAATTGCGCGCCAAACCGGTTTTAAACAACAAATTTATGTGACCTCAAATGCCAGTGATGCTGCAATTTGTGAGCTGATGCAACAATTAGGAGCTGTAAATGAGTGAACCTATTACCCCCAAAGCAGATCGTCATGTGGTTGAAGGCGAATTTGTTGACAGCGACGTTAACCCAAAAACGGAACAAATAAAACCTAAAGCCGTTTGGGTAAGTCGTTATAAAGGCCTGTGGTTATGGGGTGTGGTGATGGTGGTGTCGGGTATAGCGTTTGCCTTGGCATTAGCCGCTTGGTTAAACTTGCAACCCTTAGTTAACCAGCAACAATCCGTTCAACAGCTTGAACAGCAAGTGATGCTGTTGCAGCAACAACTACAACAAGGCCAAACATTGCAGCA
>DIJW01000174.1:12946-14426 GCA_002421475.1 Thiomicrospira sp. UBA5634
AGGCCTGGCAGATGTTGATTCAGCATAATAGCGGTGCAGACATGCAAGCAGCACCGCAAGATTTGACTGAGCCAACGGCAAACGCCAATCAACTGCAGGCTGAAATGCAGGCCATGCAACAAAGGCTTAACGATGAACTGGCGTTGCTGAATGAAAAATTGGCGAGCTTAGCCGATTCAGCGCATCAAGCGGTTGATGCGATTGATTCAGAGCAACTGAATAGTCAGTTGCAGGCGTTAGATGCGCAGTTACAGCACCAGCTGTTACAGCTAAATCAGCAATTAACTAATCTTGCCCAGCAACAGGCGCAGTTTGCCGAACAGATTGCACCCAAAGTAGAAGAAATCGTGACTGAAATACGTCCCGGTTTAGAAGGTTTGATGTCGCGTTTTAATCAACTTTTTACGATTAAAAAACATGCACCTGATGAGGCGGAGAGCCAGCCATGAAAACCCTTTTGTTGTGGAGTTTGGTGTTATTGTTCGCGGTCGCGGTGACGACCTTAGCTCTCGTGAATGTGGGTCAGGTCACCCTACGTTGGGATGTGTGGGAAATTAACACCAGTGTGAGTTTTGTGGTCGCGGCGCTGATTATGTTATTGCTGTTGTGGTATGGCTTGATTCGTATTGGTTTATGGTTGGTCGGGTTGCCGGCGGCCTGGCGGCGTTATCGTCAGTTAAGGCGATTACAAAAAGCGCAGATGACTTTGTCAAAAGGCATGATTGCGCAGGAAGAGTCGGATTGGGCGCAAGCAGAAAAACAATTGATCAAAAGCGCGCAATTTAGTGACAACGGTTTAGTGCATTATTTAAGTGCCGCTAAAATGGCGGATATGCAGCAAGCGAGTGCCCGGCGTGATCGTTATTTAAATGACGCACGTAAACAGTATCCGAATGACAGCCTGACGATTGGTTTGGTGGAAGCACGTTTATTAATGGATAAAGACCAAGATACGGCAGCGGTAATTTTGGCGGAATTACACCGTCAACAACCCTCCCATCGCGCTATTTTAAGCGAATATGTCAAAGTATTAAGATTGCAAAAAAATGCGCAGGTCTTAAACGATTTACTCCCGCAAATTCGCAAATACAGTCGTTTAAGTCGGGATGAATTATCGGCACTGGAAACTGAAATTATGGCGATGCGTTTAGCGCAAGCGGCGGATTATCGTGTATTGGAAACCTTGTGGGAAACACTTAACAGTAAACAAAAGCTGGCACCGATTGTGATGAGTGAATATGTTCAAGCACGCAGCCGGTATAACGAGTTTAACGGCTTGGCCGAGTGGATTGAAAAAGCAATTAAAACCGAATGGGACGAACGTTTGGTTTATCAATACGGGCGGATTCAGTTTGGTCCGGCTTATGACCGCCTCAAAAAAGCACAGGAATGGTTAAAGTTACGGCCACATAATCCGGTGTTGTTTTTAACACTGGGTCGATTGGCTTGTCAGAGCCAGCTTTGGGGGCAAGCGCACGGT
>DIJW01000193.1 GCA_002421475.1 Thiomicrospira sp. UBA5634
GTGTTAGCCATGTCACTGTTATACGGTATTTTATTAATTTTTGCCGCTTTACCAGGCCAAGTGTTTTATTTACGCAGCAACCACAAGTATTTCTAAGTTTTTAAAGGTGCAACATGAACGTCGATTTAATGCGCAAAATAGACTATTACCTTGGCATTCCATTAAGTTTTATTGGTAGTGGCGTGGTCAAAGTTGTTGATTTAGTTCGCGACAATAAAAAAGTCACACCGAAAAAAATTCTGTTTGTCGAATTATCAGAAATGGGTAGCACGATTATTGCCGACCCGGCGATGAAACGCGCACAAAAACATTTTGATGCCGAATTATTTTTTGTCATTTTCAGCAAAAACAAACCCAGCTTAGATTTACTTGGCACCGTCCCTGAACAAAACATTTTTAGATTACGTGAAGACAGCTTGTTTACGTTGATCGGTGATGCGATCAAGTTTTTATTTTGGTGCCGTAAAAACAAAATTGACACCGCAATTGATCTCGAACTGTTTTCACGCGTATCGGCCTTACTGACCGGGTTCAGTTTTGCACGCAATCGTGTGGGTTATCATAACTTTCACGGCGAAGGCCTTTACCGTGGTCATATGCTGACCCATAAAGTCAGCTACAACCCGCACATGCACATTGCCAAAAACTTTATCGCGTTGATTTATGCGTTAGAAGTGGCGGAAGACGAAAAACCTTACGCCAAGGTGTTAATTCGTGATGAAGATATTCGTTTGGATCAGGTCAGTTTTAGCGCTGAACAACAAGCTCCTGTCGCGGATAAAATTAAAGCGTTATATGCTGACTATGTACCCGGGCAGCAACGCTTAGTGTTAATTAATCCAAATGCGAGTGAATTATTACCACAACGTCGCTGGCCGAAAGACCGTTTTGAAGTCTTAATGCAGCGATTGCTTAATCAACACCAAGATATTCTAGTGTTAATAACCGGTGCGCCGGGCGAGTTTGATGAAGCCGAAGCGCTTCGTTTGCAACTTAATCAGCCGCGTTGCATTAACTTTGCCGGTCAGCTAAAACTGCAACAAATGCCAATTTTATATTGCATGAGTGAATTAATGGTGACCAATGATTCCGGCCCGGGGCATTTCTCATCCATTACGCCATTAAAAACCTTCGTGTTGTTTGGCCCGGAAACGCCTAAGCTCTATGGCTCGCTCGGCAATAGCACACCTATTTTTGCAGGTTTGGCTTGCTCACCTTGTGTGAGTGCCGCCAACCACCGTAAAACGCCTTGTACTGACCCGGTTTGTATGCGCGCAATCAGCGTCGATGAGGTTGAGCAAGCGGTTAATGCGCATTTAAATCACGCATAAAAAAACCACCAGGCCAGATATTTCAGGCCTGGTGGTTTTATGTTTATACCATTTAGTGCGATTAAAACTGACGAATAGTCGCGGTTACCACACCCCAAATGACCATATCAGAGTTTTCTCTAACTGGAATCGGTAAATAATGATCGTTCTCCGGGACTAACCACATGCCGGTTGATTTAATCGACAAACGTTTCACCGTTAACTCACCATCCAACGCAGCAATTACAACTTTGCCATCGCTAGGTTCTAAACTGCGATCAACGATTAAAATGTCACCATTATGAATCCCGACTTTTTTCATTGAATCACCCTGAACTTTCAATAAAAACGTTGTTTCCGGGCGTTTAATCAACTGTTGATTCAAATCCAGCGCATACTCAATATTGTCATCTGCCGGCGATGGAAAACCGGCAACGACTTTATGCGAAAACAAAGGTAGTGGTTGATGCGAAGTGACGTTAGCTCGTTCAATAAGAACGCCATCACCCAAACTCGGCGGTGTTTCTAATATTGGCTGAGAGGTTTCAGGCAAGTCTGCTTGCCCTTGAAGCCAAGCTTTAACGAATGGAATTTTGGATTCAGGCAACCGTACAACTTTAGTCGGTTCATTATACTGCCCCGAACCTTTTTTACGCCCGGCACCCTCGCGTGCACCACCACGTCCTTTATTATCACTCATCAGTTATTCACCATTTATATTTGAAACAGCGGATTGTTGTAATTAACCACTCGAATCATTGTATTTGTATACTAATAACGTTGTTGGATATAACGTTTAAAAGTTAGCAATTCATTATGTAATGCTTTCAGCTTTTCCAGACTTCCGCCATTATCTACTTGTTCAATGTCTTCAACTAACGCTTGGGTATAATTTGATTGGCTCAAACGCGCTTTAGCACCCGGTATCGTATATCCCTGATCATGCAATAAACTTTTAATTTCAATCAGCAGTTCGACGTCTGCTTTTTGATAATACCGACGCCCGCGCCGCTTACTTGGATTAAGTTGGGGAAATACTTGTTCCCAATAACGTAACACATGCGATTTCAGTTGGCAGATTTCACTTACTTCACCAATAGTAAAGTATTTTTTATCTGGTAAATCAATCTCCAACTGCTGTGTTTTGGTCATATTTTTTAGCCAAGATTATCAATTTGCGCTCTAAGTTTTTGCCCTGGTTTAAAGGTGACTACACGGCGTGCGGTAATAGGCACTTCTTCACCGGTACGGGGATTTCTGCCCGGACGAGAATTTTTGTCACGTAATTCAAAGTTGCCAAACCCAGAAATTTTAACACACTCACCGCTGACCAAAACATCGGTAATTTCTTGGAAAAATTGCTCAACCAATTCTTTTGATTCACGTTTATTAAAGCCATACACTTCGGCTAACGATTCTGAAATTTCAGCTTTAGTTAAAGTTGCCATTTTTTGTCCTTTATCTTAACTGTGCGCCTAGGTTAACGCGCACTTTTTCTATTATTTGTTCGATTAACGCTTCAACTTCACTATCTTGTAAAGTACGTTCCGCATGCTGAATTTTCAAGCTTAATGCAATGCTTTTATGCGTATCGGCCACGCCCTGCCCTTGATAAACATCAAATAACTGTACTGCTTGTAGAATGTCAGAATGCACAGCCTTAACTGTATCAACCAATGCCTGTACTGAAACTTGACGCTCGACTAAAAACGCTAAGTCACGCTGCACTTCGGGGAACTTAGAAATGCCTGTTACAGCCGGAACCTGCATTTTCAACAAACTGTCCATAAACAGTTGGAACATAAATACAGCCCCATTTAACTCAAAAGCTTTTTGCCATTTTGGGTGCAGCTGCCCCATTAGACCGATATGCTGCCCATTTAAAGTGATGGCTGCGCATTGTCCGGGGTGGAACTCGGTCGATTGAGCAGGTTCGAAACGTACCTGCCCCTCTAAATGACTCATTGACAATAGATTTTCTACATCACCTTTAAGATCAAAAAAGTCTACATTTCGCGATGCTTCATTCCAACCGGAAGGTGCTACATCACCACAAATGACGCCGCCGATCACCGGAACCTGCAGAATCTCAGCACCCTCTTGGCTGAACACCAGGCCTGTTTCAAATAAGCGAATACGGCTTTGCTGACGGTTCTGGTTGTAACTGACCGTTTTTAATAACCCCGGGAATAAACTGGTGCGCATCACTTTCATATCTTCCGATATCGGGTTCTGCAACACCACATACGACATATCCGGTGACAGTTTTTGTAACGCCGGTTCTTCGACAAAACTATAGGTAATCACCTCATGATAACCGCGTTGCACTAGAGCTTGACGCAACATCTGTGTGTCTTGTTCCGACTCAGGGAGCGGCTTCAAACTCAAAGGCATCGCCACTTGGGTATCGGGTAAATTGTTATAACCGTAGACTCGGGCAATTTCTTCGACTAAATCCACTTCAATTTGCATATCAAAACGATAGGACGGCGCGATGACTTGCCAGCCTTCGTTGGTTGTTGTGACTTGGCAACCTAAACGATTTAACGTATCGACGATCACATTATCTTCAATCGTGGCACCTAACAATCTGTGTAGCCGCGCACGGCGCAACTCAATTTGTTTCGCTGACGGCATAGCGCTGTGATCTACCACGCGCACCCAATCAGATACTTCGCCACCGGCAATCTCGGTTAATAACTGCAACGCGCGTGCTAAAGCTCGCTCCGGCAATAATGCATCAACCCCACGCTCAAAACGATGTGAAGAATCGGTGTGCAAACCATATTGACGCGCTTTGCCAACAATCGCTAACGGCGAAAAGTGTGCGCATTCAAAAAACAACCGGTTGGTGTTATCGGTTACTGATGTGGCTAATCCCCCCATAATACCGGCCAAAGCAATCGCGCCGGAATCATCCGCAATCACCAAACTATCGTTTTTTAGTGTCAGGTTTTTTTCATCTAATGTGACCAATGTTTCAGCGGCATTGGCATAACGAACCTGTATCGAACCTTGCAATTTATCCGCATCAAACGCATGCATCGGCTGACCAAGCTCCAACATCACATAGTTGGTAATATCGACCGTCAAACTAATCGGACGTAAACCTGAACGCTCTAAACGCTCCACCATCCAGCTTGGTGTAGCGGCTTTTGCGTTATAGCCGCTAACAATACAACCTAAATATTTTGGGCAGGCCTGGTGGTCAGCAACCATAACTTGCTGCGTGCACGCGCCATGTGTGTTTAAACTCACTGCATCAAAGGGTTGTTTAAATGATGCGCCGCTAATGAGCGCCACTTCACGCGCTAAACCTTCAACACTTAAACAATCAGCGCGGTTTGGGGTTAAATCAACATCCAACATTGTGTCATTCAGATTAAGCCACTCGCGAATGTCCATACCAACTTGAGCATGATCCGCCAGTACTTTTAGGCCATCATAATCTTGCGCCAAACCCAGCTCAGTGCCTGAACACAACATCCCAAAAGACTCAACGCCACGCAGCTTGGCTTTTTTGATTTTAAAATCACCCGGCAACACCGCACCCACCATCGCGCAAGGTACTTTCATCCCCACTTTGACATTGGGTGCGCCGCATACGATTTGAATCAGTTCCCCTGTACCCGCATCAACTTGGGTCACATTGAGTTTTTCCGCATCAGGGTGTTTTTCGACGGACATAACCTGAGCAACCACTACCCCACTAAAATCCGGCGCAACCGACTCAAGGCTATCGACCTCCAGCCCGGCTAAACTCAACGCTTCTGACAGTGTATTGCTACACCAATCCGGATTTACCCAAGTTCTTAACCACTGTTCACTTACTTTCATTGCTTTAACTCATTAAAATTCGTTTATTTCGGTCTCATGATATGAGCACCAGGCCTGGTGGCAACAACAGTTATTTAAACTGCTTTAAAAAACGCAGGTCGTTTTCAAAAAACTGACGTAAATCTTTCACGCCGTAACGTAACATCGCCAAACGCTCCACACCCAAACCAAATGCCAAACCTGTGTATTCCTCAGGATCAATCCCGACATTTTTTAATACGTTCGGATGCACCATGCCACAACCTAAAACTTCAACCCAACGACCTTCACCGAATAAATTGGTGGCGATATCGACTTCTGCAGAAGGTTCAGTGAAAGGAAAATAAGACGGTCTAAAACGTGTTTTTAAATGTTCATCTTCAAAGAAGTGGCGCAAGAAATCCGTTAATAAATTCATTAACTGTGCAAAGTTAGCATCTTTTTCGACAATCAGGCCTTCAACCTGATGGAACATCGGCGAATGGGTGGCNNCGGCGCAATAATCCGAATTGGCGGCTTGTTATTTTCCATAATCCGAACTTGCACGCCGGAAGTATGCGTTCGCAACACCGTTGATTCATCAATATAAAACGTATCATGCATCGCACGCGCCGGATGGGTTTCCGGAATATTTAATGCACCAAAATTATGCCAGTCATCTTCAATT
>DIJW01000143.1 GCA_002421475.1 Thiomicrospira sp. UBA5634
GTCGTAACAGCCGTTATGGGTGCATTCTATTACTTGCGAGTAGTTAAAGTCATGTACTTTGATCACCCTGAATCAGATGTTGCTCTACAAGCAACTACACGCGAAATGGCGGTAGCGGTCAGTGTATTCTCGTTAGCGTTACTTGTGCTTGGTTTAATGCCGGCATGGCTAATGACCGTCGCATACAACACGCTTATAGTATAAGTTTTTAGTTTTAATAAACGGAATGAGGCGCCAAATGGCGCCTCATTCATATAAGGGGGTCGAAATGACATTAGATCAGGCAGTATGGGTTTTATTGGTAACCGCCATTGTATTGGCTAATATTCCGTGGATTTTATCTAACCGATTATTTATTTGGATTAACGTGGCGAACAAACCGATTTGGTTAGGTTTAGCTGAATGGTTTAGTTACTTTATTGTTATGGGTGGTTTGGCATTAGCGCTTGAGTATAGCGCCATGGGAAACATCGCTCCACAAGAATGGGAGTTCTATGTCATTAATTTATTTCTATTTATGATTTTTGCTTTCCCAGGCTTTATTTACCGCTATAGCTTAAAAATGTATCTAGATAAAAGTAAAAACGCTTAGGCTGAAAATTAAATAAAATAAAGCCCAATAAGGGCTTGCGTTATCAGGCTCAGTCAGTATAATACGCACATCATTAACGCGGGGTGGAGCAGCTTGGTAGCNNCTCATAACCCGAAGGTCGTAGGTTCAAATCCTGCCCCCGCTACCAAATTTTAGAGAATTCCAAACTTATTGCATAAGTTTTAGTTCTTGAAAAGAAACTTAATTTATTGGTGTTTTTAGTTTGCAATTGAGCTGCAACATCAATAAAATAAGATCTTAAACCAAGGTTCCAGAGCAAACGATCTTCCGGATCGTTCGTCCTCCAAAGCCGGTAAGTGAATTGACGTCCAAATCAAACTACACTTACCGGCTTTTCTCTTTTAGGTGATCACACAGCATGTGCAACCACCCATGAGCAGCAATCATACCCAAGGCCTTTTAAAAAGTCTAGCCCCTCAATAGCAATGATTGGTGCGTTGATTATCCAAATCTTTTATCCACCTCACTATAATTTTTATCACTCACATAGCGATGTAAGTGCTCATGACTGTAGTGTGCATATCGCTTAACCATTTTATAATCAGTCCAACCGCCTAGCTCCTGAAGAATCTCTAAAGGCGTTCCTCGTTGAACGTGCCAAGTTGCCCAGGTGTGTCGCAAATCGTGCCAGCGGAAGTTTTCAATATTTGCTCGTTCAAGTGCCTTTCTGAATGCCTTCCCGTTGGCTCGTCGAACCGGCTTGCCTTTATAAGTGAAAACACGCTCTGAATGTTTTCCTTTTTGTCGAACCAAGATATCAATAGCTTTTTTTGAAAGAGGTACAACAAACGGTTTTTCACCCTTTAAGATGTCACTACCTTCCACAAATATTACTTGCTGATTAAAATTAATTTGATCCCATCTGAGTAGGGTGATATTTGATTCTCTCAAACCAGTTTCGAGTGAAAAGACCGTCATATCTTTTAAATGCGGTGGCAGTGCGGCCAGCAGACGGCTTGATTCTCTGTAAGTAAGCCAGCGAATTCGAATTTTGGGCTCTTTAAGCATTTTGATATAGGGTGGTTCACATCTAACCTCCCACTCGCGTTGTGCCTTTTTTAATACGGCACGGATTTTTTGCAATAAGCGATTAACTGTTGTGTTGCTTACACCTTCGTTTAATCTTGAGTGAATAATATTGTTGATGTGATGACGATTGATTTCGTCAAGAAAGAGATGGCCAAAAAACGGTTGTGCAATCTTGAAAAGAGAGTCTTCATTAATCGCATCTTTATTTTTTGTTTCTTGCTTGTACCTGATTACGGCGTCGTTCCACTTCATGCGAACTTTATCATCCTGGACTAGTCTAATAAGCTGATTGCGTATAGCAGTTTCAAGATGTATTTCTTTATTATTATTTATGTGTTCCATATTTATCCCTACACATTATTGATTAGTTAATGAAGGCTATGGAACTACAGATTAAAAGGGTACGCCTGTCAATGGGCTAAATCAAGAACTTTGCCGCATGAATAAATTTTTTTCACTTAGGTGTATTCCGAGTTTTTTATCTGGATTAGGTATCAGCATTCCTTTGATTTTTTTTGTTGAATGCCGACCGGTTTTTGACATTATTTCATATTCGAAAATATTTTCTCCGCGCTGCGTTTTTAAGTTTATTTTTTTTCGCTGAAGCTCTTTTTGAGCTTGAGCCCAAGGGCAACCGGTTTCAGATTCAAATTGACGGAAAATTCGTGGTGAAACAATGAACAACCCCTCACTCACCAGGTGAACTAAATTGCCAGGATTATTCATGGGGATTGATGCACTCTTAATGCCAGCGACTAACCATTTTACGAATTGCGCTCCATGTGAATCAGGATCATCAAACTCAATTAACGCAGAGGCGTTTAGGACTTCTTCATTGTGCAGGGAAACACTATTTGAGATCGCAACCTTAGCTATTTCCATGACCTCCTGGATGACGCGCTCTCTGGATTCTTCATCTACAGGTGTACTTGTTTTCTCAGGCGATAGTGGGGCAGTTTTCGACTCATTTACGGGTTCCTGCACAGCAGAATTTGATTTATATTCAGAGACACCGGCAACATCGTCATATAAATTATCATCAAAATCTGACATATCAAACTCGTCACTCGCGACTTGAACGCCAGGTGACTTAATCAATGCATCAAGTTCATCAAATTCCGGAATAGGAATTTCAACGGATACAGAACCCGTATTAATATTTCTGTTTATATTTGCACTTTGGGTTGCGGCAACCGGTGTAGCAGAAATATTGTCAGAAGTGGGATCTGGCTTAGAGCTGACTTTCTGCACAAATTGCTCTTTGATTCCTGGGATTGCGGATGTTGTGTCATTGGCATCGTTATCTAACTCTAATACACGCACATCAGGGCTTGACGCGGGGCGACCATCTTCATTTGTCCATACTTTTAAAGCCGAAATTTTAAGCAGCTTAAGGTTTTGCTCCCATTCACCCACCTTTACTCTCGTTGAGAAAACGGCTCGACCGGCTGCCGTCTTTTCAATGACTTCAAACTGCTGTAATTCATCCATTAGCCGGTTGCGATCATTAGGGACAGATTGACCCTCCGATCGCATTTTTTCAATCACTGCATCAAGTGTCCTGGACACCACAAAATAGACCCAGCCATCAGCATAGAAGCCAAATGCACCAGGCCTGTTGATTGATATTACATCGTTGGCCACAAGGTTTTGTAACGTACGTAAAATGCGCTCTGACAACGGGCGTTGAGCCGGGCTGGATGTTGCAACCTTTACATCACCACCTAAGTTTGCGACAACAGACGCCTGATCCGCTTTTTGCACAATATCGTGTAAGACGCCAGCGCTGGAATAGTCTCCAATCAGGAAATGAGCAAGTGTATACCACGCCTCTTCATCACTCATAACCCATTCGATCTGTTTTGGAGTGAATATTTTATGCAGTGCGATTGCACCTAGCTTTTCGTGAAATTTGTGTTTGCGGTTGTAGTTAAATCGTACACGATAAGTTACTGGTTGCGGATGCGACGAAAGTAGATTCCATGGCTTACCTTTTTCATCCTCCAAATAGACATCGGTAATCATCTTGCCGGCATCATGGAGGAGGGCTGCAATAAACACAAGGTATGTCCACAAATCTTTACGGTGCTCGATTTCTTCCGGCGGGACACCAGGTGGCAAAATGTGGCCACGACGAATTCTGAGTGCATTAACCAACACCTCCATGATGTGTTGAAGCATGCCTCCAACGCTTGCGTGATGATAGCTTTCTGATGCCGGAACTAACTGTATTGACTCAATGTAACGATGTATAGGTTTGAGGTACAGAAAGTTGAAATGCTCATCAGCTAGACCAGTAAGCTCTTTGATTTCACTCAGCTCATCTAAATGTGCATCAAGGAGTTTATCAGCGGTTTGGCGAATATAGAACTTGCCTTTCATGATGGACATTGACGCATCTTGTTTATTTAGCCCAAGACCGAATAACGAACTAAACAAAATCCTCATTTTTTATTACCTACTGTGCGCTGTTGTTCATAATGGTGTTTTGCTGCAAGGCGAACAGCCGCACTATATCGAGTTTTTGCAAGCTCATTATTTAAGGCTTCAAAATCTCCATCTTGTATGAGTTTTTTTATTGGCACGGGTAATGAGCGGTACGAAACCATGATAAAACTCATGAACACCTCCTAAAACTTAAACAACCACGACAACCCACCTGTTCTGGATTACAGTGCCCTGGCAAGTGATATGGGTGATACCCACTTAATTGCAGTAACTGGTCAATATTTGGATGGCTTGATTCAACGTGCCACATGCGCTCGTAAATATCCCATCGCGCACCAAGTTTCTGAGCCTGCTCAGATAGGCTAAAGCGAATACTGAAATAGATTCGACCATTCTTCTCAATCACTGGGCAATAAAGATGCGGGGGCTTAATCCAAAAAGAATCCATCAACCCACTCCTTGACCTCAAACAAGCCTGGCGTTGACTTACCATCAACATAACCCTGTACTTTTTGAGTTTTATGGCGTGTCGTGAAACTAGCAAGCGACTCAATTAATGGATTCCAAACTTCTTTGCTTGTTCGGCTGTAAACTCTAACCTCAAATAATCCTGTTTCAATTAGTGCGATGGAAAGGTGAGTGGACAGTGAAAGCGGGGCGATAGGCTCGCTTGATTCAACACTTTCTAATACCTTAAGGTGCTCCCCAAGAACATTAAAATCATATTCATGGCCCAAGTATTCACGAACACCCTCAAAGCGCTGGCAGAGTGATTCAGTGATTTGATCTATTGCGCGATAATTTTTATCAATCATGCTTTTAGCTCGTAATAACTTTGAATGTCTGGCCAATCATCATCACTGACTATGCATATTTGAGCAAATTCAGTTGGCCAAGGACAGACGCGTTTTCGATTGCCCAAGTTCTCAATTCGCGTTAGCCCTCGATTGATTTCTTCGATCGTTAAGTTTGACAACGCTTTCTGAAACAAAGTGTGACCACTTTGTATGTCAGAGACATGGGTGAATATGCAAGTTGGCCCAAACTCGTACAGGCGATCTAAACGCCCAATTACTCGGCTTATATGGCCTACAAAGGCAAAAACTTTCTGATAGTTTTGGTTTGATTGCTCCAGTCCCATAATTTCCAATATTCATCTCGTTGCTTTATGTTGAGCTCATTGTCTCAAAGATGAGCAGGATTGCTTGAATTAGAAAAATCAAACTGGTGTTTTTAGAATTTGGCACAATAAAAAACCCGCCGAAGCGGGTTGTTATCTTACTTTTTATAGATTTGCTTCAACATTGTCATTCCAAATCATTAACTCATCTGCCGGAGTTCCTCCGGCACCACCGACGGTATGGTTTAGTTTTCGCGTTTCCATGTGCAAACCATCGAAGAGTTTAATGATGTCCGGGTGTGCGTTGAGGCTCACAATCACCATGCCTTGGGCAGAGCGTACCATATCACTCATCAATTCGTAATGATGCCAATCAAAGTCAGATGAATAGCCTTCTGTTTGCCAGTAAGGTGGATCCAGGTAGACCAGGGTATGCGACCGATCGTATTTTTTAAAAACCTTCTCCCAAGACAAGTGCTCGATATAGGTTCTTGCCAAGCGCAAATGCGCCTGACTTAAATCCTCTTCAATACGCAAAAGATTAAACCTGGGCGGAGCCGTCGTGGCCGTCCCGAAAGTGCGACCTTTTACTTTGCCGCCAAAAGACATTTTTTGGAGGAAATAAAAGCGCGCTGCGCGTTGAATATCGGTCAAGGTTTCAGGGTGAGTCATTTTGAGCCATTCGTATATCTGGCGACTACTCAGACTCCACTTGAACTGGCGAATAAACTCTTCTAAATGATGCTGAATGACCCGGTACATATTGACCAGTTCTCCATCGAAATCATTTAGCACTTCGACCCTTGCCTCATCTTTAGCAAAAAACAACGCGCCGCCACCGGCGAATGCTTCAACATAGCATTCGTGCTCCGGAAACTTCGGCAAAATCCAATTTGCCAGTCGACGCTTTCCACCAATCCAAGGGATAACAGGGTAATGTTTCATAAAATGCTCCTAAACATAAAATGGTACAATCCCCCCGCTCGCGCGAGCAGGGGGAGCCTTGGCTCAACTTATGCTGGTGGTTAGCATGGTTGGGCGACTTCCGGGTGTTGCTGCACCTTGGAGGTCGCTCCTTTTCTTTTAGATAGTGATTGAGCGAACAGGGCATACCTGTTTAGAAGTAATAGGCAAGTTGCCGTTTGAATGAATGATTAATCTTGGCCTAAATCAGGCCTGGTTAGTTTTATTTAAAACGGACTTAAACATTTTGATAGTCTTTTTCAACCCGACTCATCTGTAGAACGACAGATAGATGATTAAAATTCTGGGATAAATTGGTTTTAGTTGGGAAGTAATGGGAATGGCTGAAATTAAGGCGTTTTAGCCTGATTTGATGGAGATTTAATGCGCTAATTAGACGACACTTAAATTTGTAACAAGGTTATGTTTACGACACTTAGTTTTTTAATGAGTCTTGGCTTGTAATCCAGGTTGAAAACCAGCGAGCGGAATCCGTAACTTCAAAGGTATCTATTGAGCCACCACCATTTAATGTACCTAAATCACTGCCGGACTGCGAAAAAAAACCCTTTGAAATAAGGTCAAATAATGCGACTCGAATTACTTCGTTCTTGTAGTCGTATCCAGCCATTAAGTCAAAAATATTATTAGTACCATGACTTCCTCCAATAGATACGTGTCGGTTGCTAAGAGCTACCAATAATATGTCTAAGTGAACAACTTCAAGCGAGGTTAATATTGAAACAGCCAGTTGAGCATCATCCCAGTCAGAGTCTTCTTCTAGTGCTTTATTGGCAAGAATATTTGCGAAGCGCTTTATCTTTTCTTCGGACTTTGTTTTGACAACACCTTCAAAGGCAGAGGTGGATAAGTCATAGAAGTCTTCAGTGAACTTTTGAACAACACCCTCTACACCTTCTAGACGAACATTAAGCTCATTAAGACATTGCCCAACTCTTTCAGCTTGCCATTTTGCGCCTGCACCGCTGAACAATTGATCAAGAGCTCCACCTATCATAGGTACGACGGATACAAGTGCTCTCAGCTTATAGCTGTCAACATATTTGGATGACGCATCAGTTAAAGCTATCTCTAAATCTTGCTTGTCCATACAAACCTCCGACTCTTTGTGTCTTGCAAATCGCTTTCTGGCTCTTAAAAAATCATTCAGATTTTCTTGCTTGCACACTAATCATCGTCATTTCGTTGAATACAAAGAGCTTCAGACCTGCCACGACCGGGTATTGCTGGGCTTCGACGAAACACATTTACATCTTCCATTCCATGACTTACCAAAGCCATTCTATCAGCCTCTTCAAAGTTCATAATAGCCCACGTTGGAAGTCTTAAATTCATATCATAGTCACCTACTTGGCGGTCATTATTAAGCTTTTGAGCAACAAGCTCTAGGTACTCGGGGTCAAAATCTCTGATGCGCTGACCAGGTTCAGGGAATCTCATGCTATATCCTCTACTTACAAAACTGAAGCGTGCCAAACTACGCGGCCAACGATGTGGAGTTCGTTGACTTTATCTTTTGGTACTGTGATTTCAGAATACGCCGGATTATCGCTCCTGATAATGACGCTGCCATCAAAGCTACGCTGTAGGCGTTTAGCCAACAGGTGTCCATCAAAGCGGATGACATAGACCCCATCGCGCCCAAGCGTGTTGTCTTTAAGATTGATTAGTAGTGTTGAGCCATTCTTGATCGTTTCTTCCATGCTGTCGCCACGGGCGATAATTGCGGCGCATTGCTCAGGCTCAATGCTATTTTGTTTTAACCAGTCTTTTCTAAAAGCAAGAGGGTAAATGATGTGCTCAGCATCGTTCCAAGCACCTTCGCCCATTGAAACTTCAGCATCGTACATATTTACATAAGCATAATCATTTTTAGCGCCTGTCGTACTGTAGCTATAACACTGTTCAGAATAACGCATTGAACCACGCCCTGTTGCAAGCCACTCAACGCTTACTCCCAGCGCCTCAGAAAGCGCAACTAAGCGCTCAACATTTGGAGTCGACTCACCATTTATATATTTGACCACTACAGTTGGAGACATGTCTGTGTTCATTGCCAGCGCGCGAGCACTTTTGTCTCCCATTGCTAACTTCAATCGTTCGCAAAAACGTTCATGTTCAGATGTCATTCCTGAATGCCTTTATTCAAGTTAATTGTCATTATTCAAGTTTATCTAACTCATTGTTTCTAAATAAAAACAAACGTTCATGTTAAGAAAGTATGGAAAATTTAACTTTAATGCTTGATTTTGAACCCATACGTGTACATAATGTACACAAACGCGGTAAACACTTTACAGCGATGCTATAAAGTTTACATGAATAAAGGAATCTTACCATGAACCACGATGAGATTAAAAAAGCCCTGCACGACAAAGGCCTGACTTTTACTGCTTTGGCACAAGCTTCGGGAAAGAAGTACCAAACGTTAACGGCGTGCTCTATGCGAAAAGCGGTCAGCAAACCTTGTGCGTTGATTATTGCAGCAGGGTTGGGCATGGGTGTGGACGATGTCTTTCCTGATGTGGAGCAATATCGTAAGCGTAGCCGCCTAGAGTTAACTAGCGGTAGTTTGGATAAAGCTAAAGAGGCTTTAGAGAAAGCGAACATAAATGTGGCGGTTGCGTAAGTCATAGTCTTGTTCTCCGTGTTTGTTAACAGATTATCGCTAAACCAAATGCTGCGATAGAGCACGGTCTACTGTTTGTTTGGATAAGTAATTTTTAGAGGTTTCCAATGGCAAAAATGAATTGGAATAGAGTTCGCCCTACCAGTCTAAGTCATGCAATGGAATTGTGTATTGAGTTTGGTCGCCAAAAGAAAAACCTATCGGTTGATAGGATTGCTGATCGTATGGGGCTTGCGAACAAATGGACGCTTTATAAGTGGATTGAAAATGGCCGCATGCCCGCGATATTGATCCCAACATTCGAACATGCGTGTGGAGCAAACTACATGACTACCTACTTAGCAACAGCCGCGCATAAATTACTTATTGATATCCCATCTGGTAAACGGCCTTCGGATACTGACATTATTAGCTTAAATGCAAACTTTAACGATGCAGTTAGTTTGTTATCACGCTTTTATAAAGGCGATGTGCAAGTAGACCAAACTATAAATGCGCTAACTAACTCTATAACTGAAATTGCCTTTCACCGAGAAAATATTCAGAAAGATCAAATGCCAGAGTTGGACTTAAGTTTGGAGTCTGATGATGAGTAAAGAATACTTCTGTGCTCAAGAACTCGTTGGCCTACCCGGATTACCGGCCACTGTTCAAAACATCAATACCCGAGCCAAAAAGGAAGAATGGCAAGCGCGTCCACGTCAAGGGAAGGGTGGTGGCAAGGAGTACCATATCAGCAGTTTACCGACTGAAGCCCGCAACTATTTAGCCAAGCAAGCCGCAGAACTACAAGCGAAACAACTAGCAGAACTGTCACGCCAACAGGATACAGAGGTGGCTAAAAAGTTAGCTATTCAATCACGCCACAATCTTGAGTTGGGTTTAAAGACGCGCCAGCAAGCGGCCGCAATGGTTGCTCAATTGCAAGGTGTTGCGCGTGAACGAGCTCAAAGCAAATTATTAGTTTTGGCCATGTGGCAAACCTATGTGCGTAATTCTAGCCAAAACAAAACTCGCGCAAGCCAAGAGTTTCTAATGTTATGGGCTAACGGTCAGCTAAATATTGAGGCGGAAGAATCATGGATAAAAGATCATGTTAAACCGTCCCTCACGCTACAAACCCTCTACGCTTGGGAGCGTGAAATAGAGCGCAATCCACGTCGACTTTGCGGTAATTACGGACATCGTAAAGGTCAATCCAAGATTGATATGCAACCTGAACTAAAAGAGTTCGTAATCGCCATGATGTACGAATTCCCGCACATCAAAGCGCCACAATTGTTTGAGGCAATTGAAGCGCGATTTGGTAAAGCCAGTGTTGAAATTCCGTCTAAACGTTCATTGGAACGCTGGATGGCCAGCTATATCCGTGATAACGAATCGGCCTACACCGCCATTACCAACCCAGACAAGTGGAAAAACAAATTCAAACCAGCTTATGGCACTTTGGGCGTACTCGCGCTTAACGAAAAATGGGAGTTCGACTCGACTCCGGCGGATGTCATGCTCACCGATGGTCGCTATCAACTGATCGGCGGCATAGATGTCTACAGCCGCAGACCAAAACTGATTGTGTCTAAAACATCGACCGCCGCTTCGGTCGCTAAATTACTGCGTGACTGTCTGTTGGATTGGGGTGTGCCACAAACCCTCAAAACGGACAACGGTAAAGACTACACCAGTTTGCAAATCAAAACAGCGTTGCAAACACTTGGCATCCATCAAGACCTGTCGGCACCATTCAGCCCTTGGGAAAAACCGCATATCGAACGGTTTTTCAAAACCTTCTCGCACGGTTTGCTTGAATTGATGCCCGGATTTATCGGCCACAGTGTAGCTGACCGCTCGCAAATAGAAGACCGCAAGCAGTTCAGTGAACGCCTGTTCAAAAAGGATGAAGTGATCGAAATAAAAATGAGTTCGGATGAGCTGCAAACCTTTGCAAATGACTGGATCGACAACCTATACATGCACCGTCAGCACCAAGGCCTAAACGGCAAAACGCCGTTTGAAATGGTGAGTGAATGGGGCGGTTCGATTAAAAAAGTACACACCCCGCGTGCGCTCGACATATTGCTATCCGAAGTAGGAGAGCGTGTTGTTGGTA
>DIJW01000181.1 GCA_002421475.1 Thiomicrospira sp. UBA5634
ATTCGAGGGGTTTTTTTTTGCCTAAAAGAAGGATTCTCAAATGTGCATAGCGCAGCATTTTAGATTCAATTGACACACAAGTGTGTTTTGAAAGGAGATCAGTTCAAACACACAACCCCTTTTTATGCGTTACGCAATATCAATGTATCCTCTTTCCCATCGTACAGAAGTTAATTTTTACGTTGCTAATCTTCTATTTGTTTTGTATTGGGGTGTATTAATTACAATAATGCTTTATATTATTACTTAATAATGTTAGCTTGTAAGTAATTTGACTATTTTTGTGAAGTTTTGCGGTCATCCTTCGTTCGATTATTTCACTTTTGGCTCCGTATCTTGATATATGTGGTAATACTTGGTTTCAAGTTCTTCTATTAAATTGTAGTGTCCCTGATAGAGGTAGTGATGTTGGAAAGATTGATGCTCTATTTAATAGTGTTTGCGACCATGGTTGCTTTGATGAGCTGTGCTGAACATACGGTTGTGAATGATGGCTTAATGTCAAAAAGTATTTCTTCCTCTTTAGATGATTACAACGGACATCTTCAATTTAAAAATCATATTAATAAGGAAACAACGCCTTCGATTGTTAATGAGCAGACTCTTGATGTGATAACAGATAAAGTTCAAAGTGAGTCGCTATACAGTTTGTCAGCTGTAGATGCTTCAGTTAAGGATATCTTGTACTATCTAGCTGAACAGACTGACAGTCAAATTGATATTTGGCAGGGTGTTGATGGGCTTTTAACAATTAATGTAATTAATCAACCCTTGAAAAATATTTTACAGCGCATTGCTGAGCAGTTATCACTAAGCATTAGTCTAAAGGATGATCAAATTGTAGCTAGACCAGATAAACCCTTCTGGAAAAGTTATAGCGTTGATTATGTCAATATCAAACGTTCTAGCAGTGATTCAATTGTGATGAATATGACGGTAGGTGGATCAATTAATCCAGTTGTAGGTGGCCAGTCTGCCGGAAGTCGTTCAAGTGTTACTGTTTATTCAGAGCATGACTTTTGGGTAACATTACGAACAACACTGTTAAGCATGATTAATTACGGTAGCTCCAATGCGCAGTCATCTGTAAACAATATTCAAACTGATAAAGATTTAAATATTAACTTAGCATCGACTGCAGTTTCTAATATCAGTTTACCGGTAGTGGTAAATCCCGAAGCGGGCTTGGTTTTGGTATATGCAACCAATAAAACTCACCTTCAAGTGCAGGGTTATTTGGATACAGTAACTGAACGGGTTGAGCGTCAGGTGTTGATTGAAGCCTCAGTCGTAGAGGTGGTTTTATCTAAACAGCATCAATCCGGAATTGATTGGTCAAATACAGGTTTTAAAAACCTGTCTAATCGTCGTTTATTGATGAATACGCAAGGTGCAGCTCCCTTGGCAGATAATATCTTTACTGCAGACTTAGGAAGCGATGTCGGGATAGATTTCACATTGGGTTTAAAACTTCTTGAGAAGTTTGGCGATGTACAGGTGTTATCAAGTCCAAAAATTATGGCTGTAAATAATCAATCCGCCTTACTTAAGGTTGTTGATAATCAGGTCTACTTTACGATAAGTGTATCGCGCTCCACCAGTACTGCAGGTACAGATGTAACTTACTCAACAACGGTACATACTGTTCCGGTTGGTTTTATGATGAGCATGACACCATTTGTGAATGATAAGCGTGAGATTTCGTTAAATATTCGTCCGACAATTTCACGAATAATTGGCACGGTGATGGATCCAAATCCTGATTTGAAAACGGTTGGAGTTGAAAGTCTTATACCTATAGTGCAAGAGCGCGAAATTGAAACTGTCTTGAAGTTGAGAGATCAGCAAACGGCAATAATTGGCGGTCTTATTGAAGACCGTGAAGACAAATTAAGTTCTGGAATTCCATGGTTATCTAAGATTCCATTGTTGGGTAAATGGATTTTTGGTTATCAGGATGCTGGAACGACCAAGACGGAGTTAGTCATTTTTATTCGCCCGATTATTGTGGATCGTCCAGACATTGATGATGGTGATCTAGCGCAATTCCGTCACTTCTTACGTTCGCAACACAATGAAAACAAATGAGAATGGGATGGTTATGATCGGATATGAAATTGTTCATAATTTGTCGAAATCAAAGTTACCAGGCCTGGTGTTCTGGGTTTATGTGTGAAGGGCTATTGTCCTTATACGGCAATATTAAAGTCGATAATGATCAACATAGACAGTATGTTCTCTACTTTTAACATGAGTTTTTAGCACTAATCCATCAGTAAAATCCTTGTTGATTCAGTGCAATTCATTGCCTCATAAATTGAAACAATCAAATAACTTGATTGGCAGTCGGTTCTAATTGGATGATTGGATGCAACAATTTCTAGAGCGTTATGGTTGTGTATTTAGAGCACTTTATGTAAATGGAGTCCTAGTATGGCTGAGTTGATGAGTTTGGGTGATATGTTGGTTCACGAGCGTTATATAAATCTTGATCAACTGCGTATTGCCTTAACCGAGCAACGTCGTAGTGGTAAAAAACTAGGTGATGTGGTGGTTTATCTCGGTTTTATGACGGCCGAGCAATCTCGTGAGGCTGTAGGAGAATCCACAGGTTATGCCTCAATGAGTTTAAAGGGCATTGTGCCTGATTCTGCAGCCTTGGAGATGATTGCAGAATCTTTTGCTCGTGCAAATCTCATTATGCCGATTAGTGTTGAGGGAGATTTAATTAAAGTTGCGATGGGTAATCCAGAGGATATTTTGTTATTAGATAAAACACGCCGGAATTTAAGGCGCATAGATTTGCGGATCCAACCAGTGCTGGTTGCGGAATCTGAAATTCAGTTTGCGATAGATCATTATTATGGGTATGAACTATCAATTGACGGTATTCTCGATGAATTAGAAACAGGGCAAGTTGATATACGTGAACTTATGGAAACGGATGAATATTCGCAACCGATGGTTAGATTGGTAGATAGTTTGCTCACCGATGCGGTTAAACGCGGTGCTTCTGATGTGCACTTTGAACCAGAGGAATATTTTGTTCGAGTCCGTTATCGGCTGGATGGTGTATTACAGGAAGTTCGGTTATTGCATAAGTTTTTATTATCAGGCCTGGTGGTTAGGTTAAAAGTATTGTCCAAGCTAGATTTGACTGATCNNGTCATATGGATTTAGTGGTAATGGGGCGGCGTATTGATTTTCGAATTTCATCCTTACCGGGACAGCATGGTGAAAACTTGGTATTACGTATTTTGGATCGAGAAAAAGGGATTGTACCGATTGATCAATTGGGTTTAGATCCTGATTCAATGCAAGATGTGACGTTAATGATGAATCGACCGACCGGAATTTTTTTGGTTACCGGGCCGACTGGGTCTGGTAAGACGACAACATTATATTCAATTATGAGTGAACTTAATGACGTTGGTGTCAATATTATGACGCTGGAGGATCCTATTGAATATCCCATGTCGATGATTCGACAAACAGCCGTTAATGAGGAGATAGGTATGTCGTTTGCACGAGGTATTCGGGCATTGTTACGCCAAGATCCCGATATTATTTTGATTGGTGAAATACGTGATGCAGAAACGGCTGAAATGGCAATGCGTGCAGCTATGACAGGGCATCAGGTGTATGCAACATTGCATACCAACTCCGCGTTAGGTGCGATTCCTAGGTTATTGGATATTGGTTTATCACCTACAATTTTAGCGGGAAATGTTATTGGTATTATTGCACAACGTTTGGCGCGAAAATTGTGTCCTTACTGTAAAGCACCATATCAGCCAGATGCTTTTGAAGCACAGTTAGTCGGTCTGAAAAATGAACCCGATCTAACGTTGTATCGTGCAGTAGGTTGCCAAAAGTGTAATGGTATAGGCTATAAGGGGCGTTTAGCGATTTTAGAAACGTTACGTTTTACTCAGAAAATGGATGATTTATTGCTGGATGGTGCATCTACTAATGTGTTATTAGCGCATGCAAAGGCAGAAGGGTTTCGAACGTTAGCTGAACGAGGCGTTGCTTGGGTTCGTCGGGGTCAAACCACTTTAGATGAGATTAGTCGAGTTGTCAGTCTTACTGAATTAATTTAAAAGAGTCCAACATGGAAACTTACCGCTACACTGGCATTAATCGTTTTGGTGAACGAATTCGTGGACATATGGATGGCAAGTGTATCTCAGATATAGAGCAGAGGTTGCAAGCGGCAAAAATTGATATTTTGAGCTTGAAGCCCCAAAAGTCCACATTTTCAAGAGTAATTAAGCAAAAAATAACCCCAAAAGAAGTCATTGCCATTACGTTTCAAGTTGAGCAGTTACTTCGGGCTGGAGTGCCTTTAATGGATATTTTAGCTGATTTACGAGATTCATTTGAAAGTCATTCGGTTAAACACATGTTGAGTTGTATTTATGAATTAATGGAGGGTGGTGAAACTTTTTCTGTCGCTTTAAATAGCTATCGTAGCGTTTTCGGCGATGTGTACATCTCACTGGTTTCCGTGGGGGAGCAAACAGGTCAGATGGAGTCGGTACTTGCTGATTTAACTGCAATGTTGAAGTGGGAAGACGAGCTTAAAGCAAAAGCAAAAAAAGTGATGGTTTATCCTTCTATTGTTGGCGCGGTGGTGGTTGGGGTCGTATTGTTAATGATGATATTTGTAGTGCCGCAATTACTTAACTTTATTGATGAAATGGGTGGTGAATTAAGCGGGTCAACTCAAGCACTGATAGCAACATCTAATTTTATTCATACTAATATTATATGGATGTTTATCGCGCCGATAATAATGTATTTGGGGTTGAATGTTTGGCTAAAACATTCAAAGCATTTTCGTATTAGATTCGATCAGTTTGTTTTTAAAATCAAGGTGATCGGTCCTGTGTTATATAAATTGAAAATTGCACGTTTGGCTAATTCCTTAGCTGTGATGTATTCGTCAGGTGTTGGTTTTACTGACAGTTTGCTCATGGTCTCGCGGGTGGTTAATAATACTTATATGGAGCAAAACATACAATTAGCGGTTAGGTTAATTCAAGAAGGTGAGTCAATTCATCAAGCTTTTGCACGAGTGAAGGTGTTTCCGCCACTGGGGATTCGCATGGTAAAAGTAGGAGAACGAAGTGGACAAATGGATGAAGCGTTAAAAAATGTCAGTTATTTTTATGACCGAGAGGCCAAAGAGGCGATTGAAAAAATTGAGCCGGCAATTGAGCCTTTGTTGACAATCATAATGGCGGTGATTGTTGGTTGGGTCATGATTGCTGTCTTAGGTCCTGTTTATGACACGATGACGAAAGTGCAGTTTTAAGGATTGTTATGCATTATGTGTTTTATGTAACGGATTATCAGCTTGATATTTTCGGTTTTGATGGTCGAACTCGTGGCGTGCAGTCGCATGAAACAATTAGTTGGCCCCTGTTAGATGAATACTTAGTTCAACTTCCGAATGATGCAGAAATCAAGCTGTTATTCGATGTGGCAGATGAAAATATACAGGCAGAATTTTTACCAGCATTATTACCCTGGGAAAAAAAGGCGCTGCATAAACGTTTGCAATATAAGTATCGTCAAAAGGGTGCAGGTTTACATCGATTTATTTGGTCTGGTCAGACACATGTAAGTGAAGATGGCCGAAAGAGTGAAATACTGATTACAGCGCAGTTACACTTTTCTAATAATTTAAATAGGTTAATGAGTTGTTTAAAAGAAAATCATCTGCTGATTAGCGGAGTTTATTCTGCTGCATTTATGCTACAGGAATTCGTCAAAAAACATCTTAAAAATAAGCTTAAACTTGATAGAACACAATGCAATGCTCCACTCATTTTAATTACTCGAATGACGAATAATCATTATAGACAATGCTTTTTTTATCAGAATCAATTGCGTTTAACCCGAGTTGTAGCATTCGATACAGTGTTAACTGATGATATGTCAGTTATTCAATTTTTAGCGGAAGAGGCGACGTTAGCAACGCGTTTTATTTATAATCAAAATCTTATTCAGGCGGATTTGCCGATTAACTATGTCATTGTGGACCATGTCAATGAGCGGTTTCTAAACCAATACCGTTCAAGTTTTGAATTAGCTGGTGCTATTTCAGCAAAGTGGCAAGAAAATAATTTTATTGATGTCTCAAATTTAGTTACACATGCCTTTTTTAAGCCTGTTATGCCATATTTTGGCTGCAACTTATTGGCTGAGTTACTTAACCGTCATTTTTGGTTGACCTCATTTTATAGTGATGATTTTGTAAAGAAAATTAACCGTTTTCGATATATCGGGATAGGCCTTAAATTATCAGCTGCCGCAATTTTCAGCTGGTTAATAATTGTGATGACGGTTAATGGTTTTCAACAGTACTTTATACAGAAGCAACAGCAGCATTTTCTACAACTCGAGCTGGATCTTCAGCAGCAACATCAAGACTTAATGGATTTTTTTGTAGGACAAGAAAGTCCACTTGATATTAAAACAATCGTTGATTTTAGTGATAAATTGCAGCAGTTTCCGTTAATGGGAATCGATTTGGGCGTACTTAGTGAAATTATTGCTGAACATCCATCTATAAAAGTGGAGTCGCTAAGTTGGCAGGTAGCTGATAGTTTTGGCGATAATGTGTTTAACGTTAGTTTGAGGGGTGTTGTTTTTCCATTTAATGGCCGGTATGAACCTATTAGGCAGGCGTTACAACGTTTTGAACAAAGTCTTGAGTCACACAATCAAATACAGGCCTTGAAGTTAACTCAAAAACCATTTAATCAAGACTCACCTCAAACCTTAAATATGTCAACGATGACACCAAGAGCGCTACCGTTTGCGATCGAGTTTCGTATGCAAATTCCCATTTCAGTTCCAATCGGAGCTGATTAATGTTGTCAGCCAATCCAAATGTTGTATTTTTTAGACGTTTTGCATTAGTGCCATTCGTCATTTTAATGGTGATAATTATAACAATGTTGATTTTACATCAGCTTTTTGTGGTGCAAACAAACCATCAGAAAACATTGATTTTACAGCAAGAGCAGAATGTTCAGAGGTTACAGCGTCAAGTTCAGAGTCTGCAAATGCAGAGATCCATGTCATTACAATATCAAACCGATTTTTATGCGATTAAAGGAGCAAGCTTGCTAGCTGCACTAGATCGTGTGCAGTGGGCTGACCATTTAAACGAATGGAGTCGAAATTGGCTGGCATCGTCATTAACAATTCAGTTTGCAGCAGAGCAGTTACTAAATCCTTCAGACATGAAACACTTTGAAATAACGCAGCCCATTTTTTATAGCAGTCGTATTCAGGTCGGATTAATGCTGCAAGTTGATACTGATTATAATTACTTTATTCAAATGCTACGTCGGCAATTCGGGTTACCTATAATACTCGAGCGCTGTAATTTATCCTTGCAAAGCACTGGCGTTGATAAAGAGATTGTATTAAATGTGGAGCAAGGCAATATCAATCTGCAATGCAGTTTCTTATCGTTGCGCGCCCAGCCNNAAGTTTTTCGCCAGAGGTGTTGCCTTGATGCAGAGGATTACAACCAAGCCCATCGCTGTGTGGCTGATTGTTAGTTTGTCGATTTTTTCTGCTGACCTAGTAGCGCAAGATTGGGCAAGGTTATTGATGTCCAAAGAACAACGTATGTTGATTGAACAGCAACGTCAGCAGTATTTTAAATTGTTGCCGTAGGATAATGGTGCGTTGCATACTG
>DIJW01000119.1 GCA_002421475.1 Thiomicrospira sp. UBA5634
CTTCATATCCGACTTTTTCACATAATTCACAAGTTGCGCCCATTGAACCGCCGGTGGCAATGAGGTCATCGAGCAAAATAATGCGTGAACCGTCACCTTTTTGCATTTCAAGTTTATCGCGACCATATTCCAACCCATATTCGATTGAAGCATGTACGTTAGGCAATTTGCCGGGTTTACGGACTTTGATAAAACCCTTGTTGTGTTTGTATGCCAATGCTGATGCGAAAATAAAACCGCGTGATTCAATGCCGGCAACATGGTCAATGTTCGCCCATTCGTCAGGCGTGAATAATTCACTCAACGCATCAATGGTAGCGTGGAAGTGATGTTTTAATAACGGCGAAATATCGCGAAACAAAATGCCGGGTTTAGGAAAATCCGGCACATTTGACATATATTGGGCAAGTGGGTGTAACTTCATCATACAAACTCGCTGGGTAAAAATTCAATTCATTCTGATTGTGTATTAGCTATCTAACGGCTGAGGTTTGCCGTATAAATAACCTTGTAACATATCACAACCAAGCAAAGATAATGCATCCGATTGATGCTGTGTTTCAACGCCTTCGGCGATAACGCGTAACTTTAATGTTTTTGCTAACGCAATAATGGTTTCAACAATGGCTGCATCATTTGGATCATGCAACATATCATTAACAAATGACTGGTCAATCTTTAAGAAACCTAACGGCAGATTTTTTAAATAACTTAAGGATGAATAACCGGTACCAAAGTCATCCAGCGCAAAATGCACACCGATTATTTTGAGGGCATGCATTTTTTCAATCGTATCTTCAATGTTTTCCATCAACATGCTTTCAGTGAGTTCCAACTCAAACTTAGTTGGATCAATGCTGTATTGCTGGATTATGTCGGTTAATTCGCTTACAAATTCAGCTTGACGGAACTGACGTGCGCTGAGGTTTACCGCCAGAGTTAAATGTTGTTTATCCGGTTGAGTTTGCCATTGCTGTAATGTTTTACAGGCCTGGTGTAATACCCAGTGACCAATTCGTACGATCATGCCGGTTTCTTCCGCTACCGGAATAAAGTTTGCCGGTGAAATCATGCCTTTGGTTGGGTGTTGCCAGCGAATCAAAGCCTCATAACCTTGCAGTTCGCCTTGTAAATTAACTTTTGGTTGGTAATAAAGTAAAAACTCATCATGCTCTAGGGCCAAGCGTAAATCTGATTCAAGTTGGCTGCGTTTTGCTGCGGCTTCTTGCATTGCCGGATCAAAGAACCGAATGGCATTACGGCCTTCCGCTTTCGCTTGATACATCGCCAAATCGGAACGTTTCATTAATTCTTCACTGGTTTCGTGATGATCCACAAACAAATTGATACCAATACTGGCGGTAACAATATATTGGTGATTGGTCAGTTCGTAAGGTTCGTTACAACTGGCTAACAGCTTTTCGGCAATAACTTGGGTTTGATTCGCCGCTTCTTCTTTTTTTATACTGAGACCTTCCAGCAGCACGATAAACTCATCGCCACCGGGACGTGCAACCGTATCGCCTTCTCGCACACAGGCTTTTAAACGCTGGGCAACCTGGCTTAGCAGTTCATCGCCAAGTTTATGACCAAGGGTGCCATTAATGTTTTTAAAATGATCAAGGTCAATAAAAAGCAACGCACAATAATGCAAATGACGACCACTTGAAGCTAAAGCCTGTTCAATGTGATCCTCCAATAAACGGCGATTGGCTAATCCGGTTAGCGGATCAAAAAATGCCAGATTATGAATACGTTCTTCGTTCAGTTTACGTAGGGTAATGTCGCTGAAAGTAGACAGGTAATGTGTCACCCTGCCTTGTTTGTTTTTAATCGCGGTAATGACTTGATGTTCGGGATAAATTTCACCATTTTTGCGACGATTCCAGATTTCACCGCGCCAGCCGCCATATTGGATAATTTCATCCCACATAGTTTGATAAAACGATTTGTCCTGCAAACCGGATTTAAGTAAACGCGGCGTTTGGCCGATGGCATCATCCGCGCTGTAACCGGTGATTTCGCTAAATGCTTTATTGACCCGGATGATTTTTTCTTCAGAATCGGTGATTAAAATAGCTTCTTGTGTTTCAAAAGCGACCGCTGAAATACGCAAGGTTTCTTCATTGCGCCGAATTTGAGCCAAACTGGTGCGTAAACGTTGGTTAAACGCAATCAAAAACACCGTCAGTAATAAAATAATAAGCAATGCCGCCGAGCCGACCAATAATTCAAGTTGACGAGCTTGCCAAATATCGCGCCAAGTGATGTCCGTTTGAATGTGATAAGGGCGAATTTTAAGTTCGCGCATCAGCTGGCGCACCGGTTCATAGTCAGCCGGAATACTAAAACCATAGATATTTGCCGAGGTTAAATAATCACTTTTATAGGGCAAAGCTAAAAACGCGCCGGTAACTTGCGCCGCGTGAGACATACTGACATGTGACATGGCGGCTAATGGCCATTCCGGGTAAATTCGGGTGGAGAGTTTAAATGGAAACCCGGGCATAGTTTGTTCATTTAATATTCGGATTTGATCCGCGCGCAGTAAACCGCGCTCAATCATCGACTCCACCATCCCTGTGCGCACAAATGCGGCATCCGCTTGGTTGGTTAACACCGAGTTAATCGCCAAGTCATGCGGCATTTCGGTTTCAATCGTACGGTAGTTACGTGGATCAATGCCATGCTGTTTCATTTCATAGGCTTGCATCATGTAACCACCAAAAGAACCAGCTTTCGGGGTTGCAATACGACGGCCATGTAAGTCAGATAGTTCAAGTATATCGGTACGATCGGCGCGAACCAGAATAACACCGCCAAAACCCCGTAATGGCGCCCCATTAAATAGGTTGACCAAGGTTACCAATGGGCTGGATAAACCTTCAGAATGCGATAACTCAACATAGTAAGCCGAGTTGGTTAATACAAAGTCGAGCTCACGCCGTGCTACGGCCAAATTGAGTTCATTGTAGTTAAGTGCAACCATCTGTAGTTCGATGGTTTCGAGTCGTTGATTTAGTTGCTCAAGAATCGGCTGCCAGCGTTGTTCAAGGATGGGTTTGGGCTCAAAAGCCAATATGCCGATGGTTAAGCGTGTTTTGCTGTTATCCGCAAAAACGGGTTGAAAAAAGAAGGGTAACGACAGGCACAAATAAGCGAGCAACGAAACTAATGCACGACTCATAAAATGTCCTTCGGGATAAAGTCATTGGTAAAAATGGTACGTAAATCACAATCCTCAACAATGATGCCGGCATCACGCATCACTTTAATTAAATGAGTCGCTGCATTCACCATGCGGGTATCTTGTTTAGATAAATACGCATGATTGGTCAACGCATCCGGGATTAATAAACCGCGGAACATCTGTAAAACCGTTTCAGCAGGCATATCCAGACGTTTGGCGATACGATAACTCGCATCCATTGGATTGGTGCGGAAATGGTGTAACGACTCAAAATGAATTTTGATCAATTTATACAGAGTGTTGCGGTATTTTTTTACAGCTTCGGCGGTAATGACTAACACATCAAAAATTTTATCGGGGATTTGACGACTGTCAAACAAGCGTTGACCTCCGGCGTTGACCAGCCTAGTGGCAATGGGTTCAAACGTGATTAAAGCATCCAGTTGATTATCTTTCCAACTCAGCTCATGCTCATCAACATTGACTTCAACCAGTTTGACTTCATTGCGATCCAGTAATCCGTAAGTAAGCAACTCATGCAACATTAACGCGCCCAATGCGCCGGCTTCATAACCGATGGTTTTGCCGGCTAAATCACTGAGTGATTTAATGTCAGGTTTCGCAATGACCACATCGGCACCAACCGAGATGTCAAAAATTAAAGCAACCCGCAAATCAAATCCTTCACTGCATAAACGAATCATTTCATCTAGGGTTAACATCGCGGCTTGTGCTTTACCATCACGAATGGCTTGCATAGAAACACTGGCGTTTGGCGTGTCGTAACATTTGACCCCATCAAATGGCAACCAACCTAGATCTCGCGCCATAAATAAAATTTCATAACCTGGCCAACG
>DIJW01000230.1 GCA_002421475.1 Thiomicrospira sp. UBA5634
GAGATATTCGCCAAACTCCCCGCATCGGTTTTGTCACCTATAAAGTTAGCGCTTTTAGCGGCGATGTCCGTCACGAGGGTTTGGGTTAAGTTCTCTTTAAAATCTCCGCCATATAATGCCGTTTGCGTCGCGGCTTTTTGGGCTAGGGTTAAGGATTCGCCGGTCAGGCCGGTGAGTTCGTAATGTTTAAGCACGCCTTGGGAGATAGTGTTAATCCCGGCGGTGACACCGGATTTAAGCGCGTTGGTGGCTAAGCCTTTTAGATCAAACTCATAGTTTCCGGTGAGGGCGGCGGTAATCGCTTGGCTGGTAGCTTCACGAATCATGCTTTGCACCGTCGCATCAATCGCCGCTTGAATTGTCGCATTAAGCGCAGTATTGGTGGCTTCGGCTAACGCCGCGCCTGCACCGGCTCCCGCCCCTGCGGTGAGATAGGTCACCACCGCTTGCACAATCAGCGCGCCGGATTCACTCAAGGTGGTGATGGTATCGTTCCACTCTTTATTAGTGAGTTTGGCTCGAATCAGCTCCACTTGCTCATGGCTCAGCTCCGGGTGTTCTGAGCTAAGACGCGCGAGCAGTTGATCACTATCCAGCGCCTGTTGGATTACTTCTTTATCGTTAATAAAAAGCTGCTTGGCTTGAATAGCGGATTCCACCGCAGTTTCTTTATGTTCACCTTGGTTTTTAATAGTGCGAGTGAGAATGTTTGAGCTGTCAGAGAAGCTGCTTTCATAAGTGGTGTTTTTATCACTGATCAGTTGAATGATCTCAGCTTCGATATTAGCGATTTCGGCCTCAATGGTAGAGCCAACCAATTGCAAGGCTTGGGTGCTAACCTGAATATTATTCGTGAGTGACAATATTCTGGCCTGGTGGTGAATAGTTACGACGAACAACTTAATCGCTGGCCTTTTAGGTGGCTGTGCGGCGGTTGTGTCCATTGTTGCCATTCGGGGTTGTCTTCAAACGGTGAGGCGAGCCATTGCCGCCACTGGTCAACAATGTCGGTGTCGCCGTTTTCGGTTTGCTCAATAATGTGTTGGGCGATGTAGTTGCGTAATACCAGCGCGGGGTTGGTTTTAAACATCTGTTCACGCCGTTCGCTTTCGCTACGCGTTTCTTGTTCTAATCGTTGTTTGTATTTCAACAACCAGGCCTGGTAGTCGTCGCTTTGCGGCCAAGTTTCGTGTGGGGTGTCTAAATTTGCGAGGCTGCGCATAAAAACATGAAAATCGACTTGATGTTTGTCTAAACAAATTAGCAGTTCCGCAATCAAGATTTTGTCATTCGGCTGCTCGGTTTGCAGGCCGAGTTTGGCGCGCATGAGGTTGAGATAATGTTGGTTGTAACTGACGACATATTCATCCAGTGCTTGACGACGTTTTTCTTCCGATGGTACCAGTGTTTCAAACGCTTGCGCGAGCACTTGGCAGTTCCACAGCCCGACATTCGGTTGTTCGTTATAGGCGTAACGCCCGCCGCTGTCGGTGTGATTGCAGATGTAGCCGATTTTAAAGTCATCCATAAACGCATAAGGGCCGAAGTCGAACGTTTCGCCGAGAATGGACATATTGTCGGTGTTCATCACGCCGTGGTTAAAACCGACACTTTGCCAGTGCGCAATCATCTGTGCTGTGCGACGACACACTTCCTGCAATAACGCTAAATAGGGTTCGGCGTGCTGCAAAAGTTGCGAGTAGTGATGTTTGAGCACAAAGTCGGCGAGCGTTTTGAGGTGTTGCGGGCTTTGGCTGGCGGCCCATTCAAAATGGCCGAAACGGATATGTGATTCGGTGACACGCAACATCATGGCACGCGGTTCTAGTGCTTCGCGCCACACGGTTTCATCGCCGCTGACAATCGCTAAAGCGCGGGTAGTCGGCACACCTAACGCGTGCAGGTATTCGGAGGCGAGGTATTCTCGAATCACCGAGCGTAAAACGGCGCGGCCATCGCCACGGCGCGAATAGGGGGTGCGACCTGCACCTTTTAAGTGCCAGTCGTAACTTTCTCCGTTAGCGGTTTGCCATTGCCCCAGCAATAATCCGCGGCCATCGCCTAAATCGGGATTGTAATAACCGAATTGATGGCCGGTGTATTTTTGTGCCAACGGGGTGAGGTCGTTAGGGAGTTGGCCGGAAGCGATGCGCAAAATCTGCTCGTCTGATAGGGTGATGTGCTGTTGCTCAATTAAATCTCGGTTGAGTGCGACCAATCGAGGGTGGGCAAGGGGCTCCGCAGACATGGGATGGTAAAAATCGCTGGGTAACTCAAGATAATGCTGAATAAAAGACATGATATTTGCTTAACCTGTTTGCTAATCGAAAGATTAACCTAGTTATTTAGTTGGTTATAGCTTAGTGGGTTTTGGCTAGGCTTGCAATCGCGAGTTCGTGGGATTACACCATGTGGCCGGACATGGACAATAAAATCACCGCAAAAATGAGCGACGGCAGAATTTTTTTGACGTTAATGTGGGTGGAGTGATAAACATAAAGCGCGCGAATTTCGGCAGCCCGTGAACTATTGTTGAACTGATTGTCGGGGTTTTTCATTGCCATTGTCATACGTTTTACCAGCGTACGCCGTTCCGGCGGCAGGTTATTCACAATGCGATTGATGGCATCTTCATCATACAGCGCAAGCTGGCTTGCCAGGCGGTTGAAGTCTTTGACTTTAATCATTTCTGCGGCAATTTGATCATCACTTTTTCTGAGTAAACCACTGATGGCGGAAAATTCTGATGCTCTGGCTTGCACGCCTTTTGATCCTCTGGATTAAAGTGAATAATTAGAATAAATATGTCAAATTTAATTTCATGAGATTATATGGCGTGAGTTTATGAAGTCAAGGTAAGCGGTTGAGGCAAATCAAGTTAAGGTGGATTTAGGCCTGTGGCGACTGAAACGGTGATAAACAGATTGTGATTTGAGGTGAATTACTTTGACGGGAGGTTAGACCATGTAGCCGGAGATGGCGAGCAAGATAATACCTAATAAAAGGCTGGGTAAGAGTTTATGTAGATTAATTTGTGAACTGTGATAGGTGTAACGACCAAAACGAGAGGTGTCTTTCTGCAACTGTTCTGACCATTTTGAATAAGGGGTTTTTAGTTCGTAGGTGAGGCGTTTTACTAAGTTGCGGTTTTCGGAGGGAAGGCCATTAATAATACGGCTGATTGAAGCATCATCGTACAGTGACAGATGTGTCGCTAAACGACGAAAGTCTTTAACTTTCGCCATTTCTTCAGCGATTTCTGCATCCGTTCGGCGCAATAATCCACTGATCGCTGTAAATTCTGAAACTGCGGGATTCATCTACTTTGCCACCTTGCTAAAATTGACACCTGATAAATCATTAAAATCCTTTAGTAGCATTCTAGTAAATAATCAGTTGAAGTCAAGATCGTTTTTACAGGTTGCTATAGAGCAAAACGGCGGCTAAAAACAGTAAAACGCCCGCACTGATGCGGTTTAGCCAGTTTTGATGAAGTCCATGTTTTTTAAACAAAAAAGCCTGCAATCGGCTTGCGGCAAGGGCATAAGCCAATAGCACAAAAGTTACGATTAAGGTGATTAGTATTATTAATAAGATAGCGTCAAATAGCGTTAGGTTGTTAAGGTCAATAAAGGTGGGTAAAAACGCTAAATAAAATAGGATAGGGTTGCTGAGACTCACGGCAATACCGCCAAAGAAATCACGATGGTGTTGTGGCTTGGATATTGGTTGTGTCAGCGGCGGCCGTTGCCAACTTTGCCAAGCGAACCAGATTAAAAATATCACGCCGAGCCATTTGATAATCACCAGGCCTGGTTGTGAAAAATGCGCCAATAAACTCAAGCCGCTAAGGGTGAT
>DIJW01000172.1 GCA_002421475.1 Thiomicrospira sp. UBA5634
TTGCACGCACATGGCAGATTTGGATTATGGTGAATTACGCCTCTATCCGGGTAACTATGATGAATATATGATTGCCGCTACCCAAGCGCGTGAACAATTATTGTCGGATAACGCCAAGAAAAAAGCCCAAATTGCCGAGCTTAAAACCTTCGTCAGCCGCTTTTCGGCTAACGCTTCTAAAGCCAAACAAGCCACTTCGCGTGCCAAACAAATCGACAAAATTGAACTGACAGAGGTCAAACCGTCCAGCCGCGTCAATCCATTTATTAAGTTTGATCAAGACAAAAAACTGTTCCGTTTGGCCGTTGAGTTGGAAAACGTCAGCAAAGCGTTTGATGTTCAACCGATTTTTAAACGTTTCAGCGCAATGGTTGAAGCGGGTGAAAAAATTGCCATAATCGGCCCGAACGGTATCGGTAAAACCACCTTGTTACGTGCAATGGTGGGCGATTTAGAAATCGACAGCGGCACAATCAAATGGGCGGAAAATGCCAGCATTGGTTATTACGCACAGGATCACGCGCATGAGTTTGCGATTGATATGACATTGTTTGATTGGATGAGCCAGTGGAAAAAACCGGAAGATGATGAACAGTCTGTACGTGCGATTCTTGGACGGATGCTGTTTTCGCAAAAAGACATCGGCAAATCGGTGAAGGTGTTATCCGGTGGCGAAAAAGGTCGGATGATGTTTGGTAAGTTAATGATGGAAAAACCGAATGTGTTGTTAATGGACGAACCGACCAACCATTTGGACATGGAATCGATTGAATCCCTTAACCAAGCATTGCTGGATTATCCGGGCACGGTGATTTTTGTCAGCCATGACCGCGAATTTGTGTCGTCGTTAGCGGGTCGTTTGTTTGTGATGTCCGATAAAGGCATTGAAGACTTTAACGACAATTATGAAGCTTATTTGGCTCACACCGGCTTAGTTTAATATTCACAATTAAAACAACTTTACAAACCTCCACCAGGCCTGGTGGAGGTTGTTTTCTGTATCTTCTGTCGCGTTACCCGCCGCTAAAACTTGTTTCAAATCAATCCGTATGCAACTCCATCCCGCCATAATTTAATTCTATTAGAACCCCTGTCGCGCTTTCTCTATACTGTGCATCTTATTCAATTTTGAATCGCATCTAATGAAAAAGTCCAACAGCATTAAACGACTGATTATGAGCGGCGCCATCGTTGCTTCGTTATTTTTATTTGCGTTGTCTTATCTGGTCGCATCCAACATTTTTGAGCGTGTGCTGACGCAAAACGCCCAAAAAGGCGCGATTACTTTGTCGCAACTGACGTTCGATAAAATGTATGAAATTATGAGCCAAGGCTGGAATCGCCAGCAACTTAACGAGTTTATTAATCAAACCCAACAAGCCTACAGTCGTTCAAACATCAAAATCGAAATTTATCGCGGCGATAAAGTCAAAGCGGTTTACGGTGACATTAAACAAGATATTTCCCCACAGGTTTTAAGCTGGGTTACGCCGGTTTTTCGTGCCGGCGAAGCGTCTACCCATGCACAACAAGATATTCGTATTACGCTGTTACCGCTTAAAGCAGAAGGTCGTTGCTTAAGCTGTCACGCCAATGCCCAAGTGGGAGATGTATTGGGCATTATGCATATTGAACAGGACTTGGGTCAGGAAATCGGTGAGGCCAAAACCCAGTTTTTCTGGTTTTTCTTAATGTTGTTGCCTTTGCCTATTTTTATGGCTTATTTCATTGGGCTTAAACTGACCGGTGTACTTAATCGCGCAATTGGCGCCTTACATAGCCAGATCCAGCAAATTCAAAAAGTGCGTGACTTGAAAGAAATGAGTCCACAAAGTTTGCTGTCGGAGTACCAAGAGTTTGAGCAGCTAGGCAAAGAATTTCAGGCGCTAGCCGAGAAACTGCAAACCGTAGCGGTCGACCGCGATATTTTAGAGTTTGAAATTCAGTTATTGGATAAGTTTATTATCACTTCGGAAGTGGTCAAAGATTGGAAAGAACACATTAATTATCTGATTAATGAAATGACCAAAATTTTGCCCATGTATGCCTTATTTGTGGTGTTCCGTACTGACGATGAAGAACGTTTTGCGATGGAAATTTTTTGGGCCGGTCATCCAACCGCTTCAATGAAAGCCATTTTTGAAGAATCTGCGCGCGCGCAAATCAAAAATCACCCCATTTTGCGATTAGATCCCACTATTGATGTCCATCATTCTATCGCAGACGACAGCCGTTATCTGACCGAAGACATGACCCAGATTGATTTACAAACCAAAAGTTTAATGCTGGAAACGCCAAAAATTGGCGGCGTGGTTGGCATTGGAGTGCAATCACTAATTGGTCAAGACTTAACCCGCGCAATGGTGATTGAAAGCATTCTGACGACCCTGATCAATGTGGTCGGTTCAATTAAAGCGATCAACAAATACACCCACGAACTCGAATACTATGCCACACGTGATCCATTAACCAACCTGTTTAATCAGCGGGTATTTAATGAGTTGTTGGATTATGAAATGGGACGCGCCGAACGGAAAGATTACCATTTCTCACTAATGGTGCTTGATTTTGATAACTTTAAAAACATCAATGACCGGTTTGGTCACGCCTTTGGTGATTTGATGCTGCAAAGTTTTGCTCACCATGTTCACGAGGTGTTAAGACCGGGTGATATGTTTGGCCGTTACGGCGGCGATGAATTTGTTATTTTATTACCCGAAACCGGACTTGAACAAGCCTATACTGTCGCGCAGCGCGTATTAATCGCGATTCGCGATATTGAAGAAATTGCGCACAACAATCAAAAAGTTCATGTTTCCTGTTCCATCGGGATCGCCAGTTATCCGCAACATGCCCAAACTACCAAAGACTTGTTTGTAGTCGCGGACAATATGATGTACAAAAGTAAACATATCGGTAAAGATCAAATATCCATTCCGACAGAAGATGAATTGCATGATCTGTATCACCGTAACACCGAAAAGACCTCGTTTTTGTTGGATGTGTTAGCGAACGAGAGTTGCATTGAAGCGCATTTTCAGCCGATTTTAAATATCAACAAATCACCGCCGGAAGTGGATGTACATGAATTATTAATGCGTATTCGACATAATGGCAAATTGGTCACCGCACAAGAGTTTATTGATGTCGCCGAAAGCATGGGTATTGTGCATAAACTCGACTATATTCTGATTAAGCAAGCATTTAAAAAGATGCATGAGTCTAACTACAGCGGCTTGTTGTTTATCAATCTTTCGCCCAAGGCAATGATTCTTAACGAGTTTATTAACCAGGTTAAAATGCTGGCGCATGATTTTGACATCAGCCCAAATCGAATTGTGTTTGAGCTGACGGAACGTGAAACCGTTCGCAATATCAGCTTGCTGGAAAAGTTCGTGCGTGATCTAAAGTTTGAAGGTTTCCGCTTTGCGATTGATGACTTTGGCTCCGGTTTTTCATCATTCCATTATCTGAAACATTTCCCGATTGACTATTTAAAAATCGAAGGGGAGTTTATCAGTAATATGCTCAATGACCGCATCGACCATGCATTTGTAGAAAGTGCGGTCACCTTGGCAAAATCAATCGGCATTCAAACCGTCGCTGAATTTATTGAGGATCAACAAACACTCGAAGCGGTTAAAAAACTCGGCATCCAATATGCACAGGGTTATTTTATTGGCCGTGCTGAACCCGAGTTTATGCAACAGGCACCACAACATACGCTTTAATCCGCAATGATTTCCCAGACAAAACGCATAAAAAACGCTAAAATCGAACCGTTCATTTTTTTTGAGTAGGTTGATACGTTATGTCCCTGTCAAACCCCCCTTCTTCTTTGTCACGCCGGCAGTTGCTGCAGGCCGGTGGCGCGCTGATGTTTACGCCTTGGTTAACGGCCTGTTCAGAACCTACGCCATTAGTCATTGCCGGTCACCGTTGGCCAGGTTATGAACTTTT
>DIJW01000186.1:0-4426 GCA_002421475.1 Thiomicrospira sp. UBA5634
CATAACAGTCGCCGGCTTTAACCGGCCGATAGGCTTGGTGTAGTTGCTCAACCGCTTGGCGCAGTTCAGGCGTTAAATTGTGCGGTAGGGCATAGTTTGCGCCATCGACAAAGTTTTTTACGCTTAAAGCACGTGCATAACACAGCTCCAATTGAGTTGGGTGTTTGTCGGTTAACAACTCGCTTGCCACCATACCCCTCTGGGCATAAAGGCCTGGTGCAACGCGTAAAGTCGCGTCATACAGCTTAAAAAATCCCCAGCGCGCCGTGCCTTCGCCGACACTGACCAACTGCGCTTGAACCGGCAACACTAGGGTTAAAGCGAAACAAGCTAATAAATGTTTCATGGTTGCGCCTGTTTGCTAAAAAACAATGTGACTTCGCCCACCTTAAAACCCCATTTGCTGACTTCGGCGCGATTTAGCATGATGCCATCAGTTTGCAAAAACATCCAATCGTCAAATTTCACATGGATCGAGCTGTTTTTATACGGCAAGTATTAGGTATACGACCAATTAAAAACCGCACCGGCACTTTCACCGAATGCAGTGCCGATTACATCACCGGCCGTGCCTTGATAACGATTGTCGCCAAGACGTTCGATGCGCCAAATACGTTGTTCAGTTTCACCGTCGTCATACACAAATTGTTCGTCAAGAGTCAGAACGTTGCCGTCAATGGTGCCGCTGATATCGACTTTAAACCGACGTTTAACCTCACCGCTACGATCTTGAAATTGCCCCCAAGCATAGGTTTTACCGCTGAAATAGTCGAACAAGTCCAGCTTGGGTTCGGTGTGGGCATAGTGTTCAATTTTCATATTGCTGCATCCTGCGATAAAAACACTGCTGATGAGTAAGCTGAAAGCGAAAATGCGATATTTCATGCTTGATGCTCCAGCGTAATTTGCACCACATTGGTACGCCCGCTTTCAAAACCGACACGGCAATAATCGAGGTAATAATGCCAAATACGTTGGAAACGACTGTCGTAACCAAGTTTTTCCAGCGCATCACGCTGTTGGTCAAAACGCTGACGCCACTGTAATAAAGTTTCGGCATAATCTTGCCCGAACGCCAACTGATTGGTGATCACAAATCCATGTTTGGCCGCTAACTCTGCCAATTGAGATTTTGAAGGCAGCAAGCCGCCGGGGAAAATATAAGTTTGAATAAAGTCCACTTGGTTTTGATAACTTTCGGCATAAGCGTCATCAATCGTAATAATCTGCAACACCGCTTTGCCGTTGGTTTTTAACAGCCGCTTGAGCTGGCTGAAGTAATCATCCCAATATTCTTTGCCGACGGCTTCAAACATTTCGATGCTGACAATATGGTCAAACTGGCCGTCCTGATGACGATAATCGGTCAGGCTTAAGCAGGCCTGGTGGTCCAAACCTGCGCGGCGTAAACGCTGCTGGGCAAAATGCAGTTGCTCGGTGGATAAGGTGATGCCGTTTATTTGCGCGCCGTGGCGGGCGGCATGCTCGGCAAAACCACCCCAGCCACAGCCGATTTCTAAAATGTGCTGCTCTGGTTGTAAATCAAGTTGATCAAGAATGCGTTGATATTTTGCCTGTTGCGCCGCGGCGAGTGTTGGTGTATCGGCTGAAAATAACGCGCTGGAATAACTCATGGTTTCATCCAACCATAATTGATAAAAATCATTGCCCAGATCGTAGTGCGCCGAAATATTTTCGCGGCTGTTTTCAATCGAGTTATGGTTGGCACGATGGCGTTGCAAAAACCGATGGTAAAACCAATTATGGCCTTTAAATGTATCCGCGAGCGCTTTTTCATTTGCCATGCCAAGTTGCAGCAAACTGTGCAAACACGGCGTATCAATTAAGCCGTCGGCATAAGCCTTGGCAAAGCCCAGTTCTCCTTGGGTGAGTAATAGCCATAAAAATCTAAACGGTTTAATCAGCACTAAATCGGCGTGAATACCGGGTTTTGAGCCGATAAAACGTTGCTGACATTCACCGAACTTAACCGTTAATGCACCGCTTTCGAGCTGTTTAAACGGTAAAGCTTGTAGCAGGGCGTTGCCGTAAAACGGTGATCGTGTTGTGCTTAGCACCGATTTTTGTGTGTTTATAAGCATAATTTCATCTCCGAATGACTGTAACGGATGGCTTCTAACGATTTAGGCGTGCGATGAAACTTGCCGCCTTTGAGTAAAATTTTTAACGCCCACCAATGAATGAGGCCAATCACTTTAAACATGCGCAATGGCGCCAGGCCTGCGAGTTTTAACAGGTTGCGATTATGCAGTGGCAAGCATTTGCCGGACTGGCTGGCTTGAAAAAACGCTCTGTCTTGGCGGGTTTCGCGAATATGGATCAGATAATGATCGGTCGGTAATTGCAGCCGAAAGTGATAACGCGCCTGCATATCTATAAACGGCGATACGTGAAACACCTTGTCGGCTTCGGCTTTAAAGGTTTGACCGGGCTCGAGCACCAGACCTGGTGGTACCTTGGCAATATAGTGATGCCATTGACCAAAGGTATTGCTGACTTCGGCAATTAGCGCCGTAAGACGGTTGTGCTGATCATACGCATACCACATGACCAGCGGATTAAACGCATAACCCAAAATGCGTGGATAACTGAGTAACTCGACGCGCGCCGGACGTTCGATGCCGTATTCGGCGAGAAACTTACCCACCCAAACGCGCAAATTACTGCCATCGCGTGGGCCATAATCGCGCTCGTGAAAACTGACCAGATTAAAGCGGTTAAACCCCAACCAACGCAATTTGCTCGCTTCGGTTTGAATTTGATCCAAATCAGCTTTAAGGCTAAACACGCCATAACGAAATGCATATTCCACCGGCTGTTGGCGCGCGTGCATCACCTCACCTTGATACAAACAAGAGTGTAGGCAAGGTGTGTCAGTGACGGGCGTGTGGTGCATATTAATGCTCCCAAGGTAACGTAATGTGCCATAAACGTGCGATATTGGCGCCGCTGGCTAAACCGTCTTCATGAAAACCGTAACCGAAATAGCTGCCGGCAAACCAGCAGTTTTTATGACCTTGCAGGCCTGGCAGTTTAGCTTGCGCCGCTATCGCATCACGATCAAATACCGGATGGTGATAATCAAAACAAGCCACAACCTTATCGGCATCCGGTGGCGTAATCGGGTTGAGGGTAACAAACACATCCTGCTTAATCGGTAAGGTTTGCAGTTTGTTCATCCAATAACTGACCGCTACTGCACGTTGACCCTCACGTTGTTTGCCGCTGAGGTAATTCCATGATGCCCACGCGGATCGGCGCTGCGGCATTTGCTTAATATCCGTGTGTAACCAGGCCTGGTTGGCCTGGTATTTAAAGGCATTTAACAGCTCAAACCCTTTATCTTTTAACAATGTTGCCACTTCGTCTGCATGGCAGGCAAATACCACTTGATCAAACTCATGCACCACGCCATCGGCGCTAATTAGGCGCACTTTACCTTCACCGCTGGGCGGCGGCATGACATCTGTCACAGCGTGTTGAATAATGTCAAAAGTCGCTAGCTTGATAATGGCCTCTAAATACTGACGACTGCCGTTGTGTACCGTACGCCATTGCGGGCGATCATTAACATTCAACAGGCCGTGGTTGGCGAAAAACTGTAAAAAACTACTCGCGGGAAATTGCAACATGGTTTCGGTCGGGCACGACCAAATCGCTGCTGCCATCGGCAATAAATAATCTTGTTGCATCGTTTGGCTAAAACCATGTTGTTCAAGGTAGGTTTGCAAACTTAAATCCGGCGATAAACCTTGTTTCAAGTCTGATTTAGCTTGTTTATTGAAACGTAAAATATCCAAAATCATGCGCCAATGGCGCAAGGAGAAAAGGTTTTTACGCTGTACAAACAGGGTGTTGAGATTGTTGCCCGCATATTCCAACCGACCATTATCCACCGTCACCGCAAAACTCATATCCGTCGGATCGGTTGCAATATTTAAATGCTTAAACAGGGCTTTTAACAGCGGGTAGTTGGGTTCGTTATACACAATAAAGCCGGTATCGACTGCCGCGGTTTGGCCGTTTAAGTTCACATCCACCGTATGGGTATGGCCACCAATATAATCATTTTTTTCAAATAGGGTCACCTCATGTTGTTGGCTTAAAAACCACGCTGAGCTTATGCCGCTGATACCACTGCCGATGACGGCGACTTTATATTTGTATTGAGGGTTAAACATTTTGCTGGACTCTTGTATAAGTTGTTAGTTAATATTTATACATAATTGATACAATCAAGCAAGAGGTTAAGATGAAAAAAAATCGAATATGGTTGGTTGGAGCGTCACAAGGCATTGGTTTAGCGCTGGCAAAAGTTTTTTTAAAACAAGGTTATAAAGTGATAGCGTCGTCGCGTAATGCCGAAAATGAAGCGGATTTATTAGTGTTACAAGTTGAATACGGT
>DIJW01000186.1:4455-11950 GCA_002421475.1 Thiomicrospira sp. UBA5634
CGCAGGCCTGGTCAGTGTTTGACGGTTTGGATTGTTGGTTTTACAACGTTGGTTTGTACCAGCCGATGCGTATTGGCGAGTGGAATTGGCAAAGTTTTGTACAGATGAATAAGGCCAATTATTTGGGTGCGGTGGCGTTAATGCAGCCATTACAACAGCGTTTTGCCGAACAGGGTCACGGTCGCTGGGTTTGGAACGCCAGTTTGGCGGCTTATTTTGGTTTGCCGTATGGCGGCGGTTATTCCGCACCGAAAGCGGCATTGGTTAATTTAGCCGAATCATTGCAGCCGGAATTAGCGCAGCAGGGCATTCAATTACAGATCATTAATCATGGTTTTGTGCGCACACGTTTAACGGCTAAAAACGAGTTTGATATGCCCAGCTTGCTCGAACCTGAGCAAGCGGCGGCGCAAATCGCCAAGGCATTAGATAAATCGGCAGGGTTTGAAATTCGGTGTCCATTTAAGTTGCGTGTTATCCTCAGTTTGCTTAAAGTGCTGCCTTATCGTTGGTCACTCGCGCTGACGCGCAAATTGTTGAGGAATTAAACATGAACATTGATGTTGTTTTACAAACCTACAAAAACCTATTTGAAAACCTGACTCCTCAGTCGGTGGAAAGTGATTTTTTAACTGTGTTTGATCAGCAGATTTATTTTAAAGACCCATTTAACGAAGTGCGCGGATTGAAGGAAGTACAGCAGATTTTCCGCCACATGTTTCAAACCCTGCATGAACCGCAATTTCGTATTCATCACATGGCGGGAGCGGATAAAACCGGCTATTTGGAATGGCGGTTTTATTTCAAACTCAAGCCGCAGGCTGCTACCCAACAAATCAACGGCATGAGCAAAATCCTGCTTAACGACCAAGGCAAAGTGCTGGTGCACATGGATTATTGGGATAGCGGTGAATATGTTTATCGCAAAATACCCGTGTTACGTACGCTGATTGGCTGGATTAACAAACGCCTGCGGGCGAAGTGAAAACTAACGTGACTAGCCAAATGAAACCCACTTTATGAAATCTGTAACGGCTATTTCGCAACCGCTAATATACGGCTTACCGGCCTGGCCGTTGGCGATGCTCGGCATTCCGTTGTATGTGTATCTGCCAAGTTATTATTATGGTTTGGGCGTCGAAATGGCGTTGGTTGGTTTGATGTTATTGCTGGCGCGGGTGGCGGATGTATTCACCGATCCACTGATTGGTTGGTTGCGTGATCAAACCGGCCACAGCGGACGTTATGGCTTGATGCTGATTGGTTGGTTGTTGTTACTGGTGAGTCTGTGGCAATTGTTATTGCCAACCCAAGCCAGTGCCGCGCATTTATTGATTTGGGCGCTCATAGTGTATTTGGCGTGGACGTTAATCATGATTCCGTATCAAGCGCTGAGTGCGGAAGTGAGTGAAGACTATCATGTGAAAACACGCTTTGCCGGTGCGCGTGAAGTGTTTGCGATTTTGGGGGTGTTAACGGTCTTGGTGTTACCGTTTGCGTTGAGTGATCCCAACGATCAACGCGCATTATTTAGCCTGTTATATCCGCTACTGGTGATCAGTTTAACCCTCGGGTTAGGGTTGATGATTTGGCGATTAAAATTATTGCCGTTAGCCCCATTAAAAGTTGAACCCCGGGTTGCAGCGCCGCCAAGAACTCGGCACCAGGCCTGGTTTATTTGGCGCGATGCCGCCAGCCGTACCTTATTACCCGCCTATTTTTTAAACAGCTTGGCAAATGCGTTGCCCGCCACCTTGTTTATCCTGTTTGTACAAAGCTATCTTGAGTTGAGTGCTTACACCGGCCTATTGCTATTGCTGTTTTTTGTTGCCGGTATTTTGGCGATGCCGCTTTGGTTAAAGATTGCGCGTCGGTTTGGTAAATACCAGGCCTGGCGACTGTCGATTGGTTTAGCCTGTTTGAGTTTTGTGTGGGTGTTTGCATTACAAAGCGGTGATTTAATTGCGTTTGCGTTGGTGAGTTTTTTTTCCGGTTTAAGTCTGGNNTCATCCATTCAAGCCGATATTGCGCAACGTCTTAGCCAACAACACGGCGCAATGAACGGCCTGTTATTCGGTTTGTGGGGCATGTTGACCAAACTCGCATTAGCTTTAGCGGTCGGGTTGGCGTTTCCATTATTAGATTGGCTTGGTTGGGATGCTCAAACGGATTTAAGCATGACGATGTTGTTATGGTTATATGCCGGATTGCCGATCGCATTAAAACTTGTGGTGCTGTATTGGTTAAGACAGGCTCAGATCGCTGAAAATTAACCGACAATTTGCTTGAACCTAACGCGTTATAATGCGGTTTTATTTGTTGCGGAAACGGCTTGTATGCGGTTATTAATTGTTGAAGATGAAACAGCGTTAGGTGAGTTTTTGCGCAGTCAGTTTAAACATCAAGGGTTTGTGGTGGATGTCGCCGCTGACGGTGAGCAGGCATTATATTTGGCGCAAGAGTTTAGTTACGATGCGATTATTCTGGATTTAGGCCTGCCGAAAACACCAGGCCTGGTGGTGTTAAAAACCTTACGTGACAAAGGGCTGACCACCCCGATTTTGATTTTAACCGCCCGCAATTCTTGGCAACAACGCGTCGAAGGTTTGCAATTGGGCGCGGATGACTACATCGGTAAACCTTTCCAGTTTGAAGAGTTAACGGCGCGGCTGCAGGCTTGTTTACGTCGCGGTCAGTCGCCGTTGTTAAACCAGCTGCAGGTCGCAGGTTGGTGCCTGGAACTCGATAATAAAACCCTGATTGATCCGCAAGGTGCAGTACATAGTTTGACCGCCAGTGAGTTTCGTGTGTTGCGTTTATTAATGAAACAACCCGAACGAGTGTTTTCTAAAGAACAGATTTTGCAACAGATCGGCAATCAGGATTATGAATCGGAAGGTAACCTGGTTGAAGTTTATATTCGTCGTTTGCGCCAGATTGTCGGCAAACACCAAATCCAAACGCAACGTGGTTTGGGTTATCGGTTTATGCCTGAATGATGTTCGCGCGCAGTATTCAGTTTCAGTTCAGTTAAAGGTTTTAATATCCTTACCCTATTGCTTAATTAACGCCTGCAGCATTAATCAGCGGTGTTTCATATACTTGGAGGGATAAGCATGAGCAGTTTAAAGTTTAGTTTGTGGATGTTTGTCGGCATTTTTTTAGCCGTTTTTAGCGATATTATGTGGGATTTTTATGAAGACCCGCATTTCACTTTGCACATGCGATTAGAAGTATTGGTTGCGATTTGGGCAATAGTGGCATTTGCCGTGTTATGGCGTTACAGCTATCAACAGCATCAAACCAATCAGCAGTTACAAAACTCATTACATTCGATGCAACACAGTTTATTGCAAAGTCAGACGCAGGCAAAAAAATTGGTAGGGGAATTGGCAGCGGTGATCCAGCAGCAGTTTAACGATTGGAATTTAACCAAAAGTGAAAAAGAAATTGCACTGTTGTTATTGAAAGGCCTGTCGTTGGAGCAGATTGCTGCCGTGCGAGAAACCGGTGAAGAAACCGTGCGACAGCATGCATCAAATCTGTATAAAAAAGCTAACCTGCCGGGTCGACATGGTCTGGTCGCCTTCTTTTTCCAAGATTTATTAAAACCATCGACGGATGATTAAGATGAAACAAACTGAGCCAGGCGTGAAAACACCTTCATTACGCCGCCAATTAAGCACGGGTTTATCGCTCGGTTTAATTGTGTTATTCCTGAGTTTTTGGGGGGTGACCACCTACAGCTTGCACCATTTAACCGAAGACTATTTGGTAAACCGTTTAACCCATGATGCCGAGGCTATTCCGGCAGCTCTCCAACGTGATCAATACGGCAACCTTGCACTGAATCTAGCCCAATTGGAGCCGATTTTTTTACGCCAACTTTCCGGTCATTATTTTATGCTGCGTTCGGCTAATCAACAGTTGTTATCGCCATCATTAAACAACTTTGCGTTTGATTTTCGAGCAACGGATCAGGCTGTGCAAATCTACGAAACGCCGGGACCCGGCAACGGCGACATCTTAGTGCGTTTAACTGCGATTGAGTTTGAAGGGCAAGCGTTGCAATTGGCGGTAGCAGAAGACCACACTCCGATAGAGCGCGCCATAGCGTGGTTGGATGGCATTATGGCGTTGTTATCGTTAGTCGGGTTAATAGGCATCTGGTTATGGCAACAAACGATTTTGCGCCGAAGTTTTGCCAGTTTAACGCCTATTCGCCAAGCGTTACTGGATGCCCCGCATCAAGGTATTCCTCCCGATCTAGTTGTGCCGCAAGAGGTTGCCCCATTGGTACAAACCTTAAACCAAACTCTGGCACAGTTGCATAATCGGTTGGCGCGTTCACGCCAACGCACCGGCAATTTAGCGCATAGTCTTAAAACCCCGTTAAATTTAATTTATCAACAATTAGAGTCTGGCGAGATTTCTACTGATTTACGCCACAAACTTAGCGAACAAGCGCAACGAATAAACCAGTTAATTGAGCGGGAGTTAAAAAAAGCACGTTTGGCCGGCGGTGACTTACATGCGCAAACCTTAACGTTACCGGATGATATCAGTGCGTTATTGCAAGGATTTAGCAAACTCTATCGTGATAAAAACATTGCATATCAAACGCAGTTGCCACCACCAGGCCTGGTGTTGACGATGGATAAAGAGGATGGTTATGAGTTATTGGGCAACTTGCTAGATAATGCCAGCAAATGGTGTCGGCATCAGGTGACATTAAGGTTAACGGTGCAACAACGGGACTTATTGATTGAGATTGATGATGACGGTGAAGGGGTTGATTTAGCCACATTGGATCTGCTTAAACAGCGCGGACAAAGGTTGGATGAAAGCCAGCCGGGTTATGGTTTAGGGCTGTCGATAGTGGATGAAATTGTGCAGATTTATCAAGGTGAATGGATGATGCAACCCAGTAGCATATTGGGCGGTTTACAGGTCCGCATTCATTTACCAGGCCTGGTGGTCGTTAAGGATTAATCAAGGTGTCGAAATGCTAACTGATGCGTTAAATAAATTGCCGGATATTCTCAAAAAAGACCTAGACCAAAACCTGTGTGTATGTAATCAGGTCATCAAACGTGATGTGATTCAAGCGATTGTTGATGGGGCGGACAGCGTGGAAAAAGTGTGCGCGAAAACCTATGCCTCTGATGGCAACGGTTGCTGTCGCCATCAAATTCGCGGTTTGATCGCCGCGCTCGCACCCAAATCTGAGACGGAATAATTTTTATGTGGGAGTTGGGCGGTTATTTAGGGTTGTTTGTCGCCGCATTAGGCGCGGCCACTTTGTTGCCGATGCAGTCGGAAACCGTCCTGGTGGCACTCATCTTCACGGAGCAATATAACCTGTGGATGTTGTTGACTGTCGCCACTTTCGCTAATGTATTGGGTTCGGTCATCAACGCGGCGTTAGGCCGTTATATTGAACATTTTCGGCATAAATCTTGGTTTCCGGTCGCGGACGATAAACTGGAACGAGCGCAAAACTTTTATCATCGTTATGGCCGTTGGAGTTTATTACTCAGTTGGGTACCGATTATTGGTGATCCGCTGACGGTCGTGGCTGGTGTGATGCGTGAACCCTGGTGGAGTTTTGTGTTATTGGTCACGCTCGCAAAAGGCGGACGTTATGTGATTTTAATGCTGTCGGTATTGGGTTGGCAGTAAGACTTCAGCGCGTACCCATTTTTTAATGACGTGTGGGTGTATTTCAGTTTCATCTCAGTTTTGGTGGATACACTTAGGTCAGCTCGATAAAGGAGAGTTTACGTTATGCGTCGCTTGATTAGTTATCTGTTTATTTTGTGTGTGCCGAACCTATACGCCGCCGATTTAGCTGAGTGGGTGAATAAAATTGCCGCGGAGCAGCCGCAAGCGTTACAAAGTCATGCCGCTCAAGAACTTTCGCAAGCACAACGTCGTCAAGCCGAGCGTTGGTTTCCGCAAGGTGCGCAATGGCGAATCAGTCACGAAAATGATGCCATGACCGGCTCAGAAGGAACTAATAACTGGGAATTGGGTATCGGATTTTCGTTATGGGCATGGGGCCAGCGCGACGCGCAGCAAGGCTTAGCCGATAGTTATCAACAAGCACAGCAAGATTATCAAACCCTACTTAAACTCGATATTGCTGGGGTATTGCGCCAAGCCGGTTGGGCGTTACGCGAGGCGCAGGTTGAGGTCGAGATCGCGGAGCGCGAATGGCAGGTTTGGTTGCAGTTACAACAAGCGGTTGAGCAGTCCGTCAAGTCAGGCGATCGTCCGGCATTAGATGCGCAGCTAGCCAAACAAGCGGCTTTGCAGGCGCAACAAACCTTAATTAAAGCACAGTTTTCTCAGCGACAAGCCCTGCAAGCCTTGGCGATTTGGGGCATTGAACAACCGCTGGCTGACTTAGCGGAAAAATTATCATCTGCCGATTGGCAACAACATCCGGCGTTGCGTTGGCAACAACAGTTAGTAAACCAAGCGCAGGCGGAGCAGCAGATTGCACGCAGTCAGTTGTCCGGTCAACCGAGTTTGAGTGTGGCCGCTAAACAAGAACAAACCAATCAAATGGCCGCCAATACGGCTTTGGTAGTCGAACTGACCTTGCCGTTTGGACAGGGTAATCAGTTGGATTTAGCCAAAGCGAATCATGCCCAAGCAGAACAACAAGTGAGTTTGGCAAAGTTACGCCGTCAATTGCACCAGGCCTGGTTGCAAGCGCAGATGCAATATGAGCTCAGTCAACAACAACAAACCTTATTGGCACAGCAGGTCGAATTAAATAAATCCGCATTGATTATGGCGCAACGCTCTTATCAAGCCGGCGAAACCAATTTAAGTGAATTATTACGTGTACAACAACAAACGCTGGCTACTCAACGCGAAGCCGCGTTGGCTCAGGTAGCGGTCGCAAAAAATTTGGCGTTGCTTAATCAAGCTTTAGGAGTCCTTCCGCAATGAAAACATCATTTGTAAGTTTTACTGCACCGCGTTTGGTCGGTTTAGTGTTCGGGTTAGCCGGTCTCGGATTGTTTTCTGCTAACGTCCACGCCGATGCGTTGGATTTAACGCCCGCGCAGCAGCAGGCGTTTGGTCTGCAATTTAGCCAAGCCAAAGCGGTGCAACAAATTCCTTCATTAACCTGGAGTGGTCAAGTCACGGTACCGACCGGACAAAATCGTGTGATGAGTGCATCGGCCAGTGGCGAGTTGACCTTGTTAAATTTGTCGGAAGGTGTGCAAATTCAGCCCGGCCAGTTATTGGGACATATCAAAAGCAGTGACAGTTTGGATATTCAACGTCAAGCGCTGGCAACCCAGTCCGCTTTGAGTTTGGCGCAAGCGAATCTTAAACGGGATGCAGAGTTGGCAGACAGCGGGGTGGTGGCACAAAAACGCTTGGATGCCTCGCGTGCCGAAGTCGATAACTTGACCCAACAATTAGATCAATATTGGCAAACCTTAACCTTGATGGGTATGGATGCATCGGTATT
>DIJW01000070.1 GCA_002421475.1 Thiomicrospira sp. UBA5634
CCGCCGCCCACCGGACTCTTGCAGCGCGCGCCAGTTTTTAAACGACTCCGAAATCAACGCATAGGTTGGCAAGGTGGTGATCGTGTTGTCCCAGTTGCGCACTTTGACCGTGGTTAACGCGACTTCAACCACATTGCCGTCGGCTCCGTACTTCGGCATTTCAATCCAGTCGCCGCGCGCAACCATACGGTTAGCCGCAATTTGAATACTGGCAACGAAGCCTAACAACGCATCTTTAAACACCAACAACAGCACCGCAGTTAATGCGCCTAAACCGCTGAGTAAATAGGCTGGCGATGAACCGACGATTAAACTCACCGACAAAATGACGACCACTATCGCGGTCAATAATTTAATCAACTGCGAAATCACTTTATACGGCACATTTGAATGCTCAAAACGTATTGAAGCAATCGCCGTAATCAGGTTGACGATACCCGCAATGGTCAGTCCAATAAACGCATACAAATATAACCAGGTGATTTTTGATGCCACCATTTCCCACACTGGCCAAGCGCCAAAAAAGAACTCGACCAATACAATTAACAACATCGCAGGAATAAGGTGTGCAATGTGGCTGGCTAAAGCCGGACGTTCTTCAACCGTCGCCGCTAAGGTATCACCATCCATGTGATCAATCGTGCGGTTTATAAACGGCATTAATACTTGTCGTGATATGTAAAAACTCAACACCACAAATCCGATGACAACAATGGCGGTCAATATCACCACAATTTGATCATGCCAGTTTTGTGGCAAGGATGACGCATTTAATAACTCACTTAAATGAACCGCTAACATAAACGACTTCTACCTTATCGGCGTAATCACGCCTGTTATTTAACCCATAAAATAGGCCTAACCATACCAAATAAGGCCGTCAGAGGCAATCAACCCGGCTCTTTCAACACGCCGTTCGGGCTGTGTTACACTTAAATTCGCATTCAACCAACCAAGGAGTACGCCATGAAAAGTCGATTTGAAAACCACGTAGCGCTGGTTACCGGGGCAGGTTCGGGTATTGGTCGTGCTACGGCACTTGCATTTGCGAATGAAGGTGCAAAGGTGATGGTTGCCGATCGCAATCTTGCTGGCGCGAAAGAAACTGTTAATTTGATTCAAAAACTCGCCGGCACGGCGGAAGCAATTGAGGTTGACATTGCTAATAGCGACAGTGTGCAACACATGATTCATCAATGTGTGCAACGTTTTGGTCGGTTAGATCATGCCGTTAACAACGCCGGAGTATTGGGAAGTATGCAACCTTTTACGGCCGACTACGCCGAAGACACCTTTAATCAGGTTATGGAGATAAATATACGCGGCACGTTTTTATGTATGAAATACCAGATTCCGCATTTACTCAAAACACAGGGCACCATTGTCAACACCGCTTCGATTGCTGGCCTGGTTGGCATGCCGGCTTTGGTTGGATACAGCGCCAGTAAACATGCCGTGATTGGAATGACTAAATCTGCCGCGCTCGAATATGCCGCGCAGGGGCTGCGCATTAACGCGGTTTGTCCCGGTTCAACCCGCACACCGATGGCCGGTTTTGAACAAGGGCATGATCAGGCAGCCGATGAATCGTCCAAGCAGTTTTCACCGAACGGTCGCGTGGCTGAACCGGCTGAAATGGCGGATGCGATTTTGTTTTTAAGCAGTAACCAATCGAGTTACATCAATGGGCATCCACTGGTTGTGGATGCAGGTTATGTTGCCCGCTAAGGTGAAAGGCCGTATTAGAAGTTGGCGATTTCATCAACCTTGTGGCCGATAGTCATGACGGTGCGATAAGCAGCACGTACACTCTCGTCCGACAAGGTTAAATGCGACATCGCATAATCACGAGACTGTTTAAGTTCATCACTGACGTAGTTTTTGCCTAATGCCGAACATGCAACATAATTGCTCAGCATCATTAATAACGCATAGTTACAGGATTTGCTGTGCGTTGATTTTATGTCTGCCGAGATATGTTGTGAATGGTGTAACAAAATTCCTTTGTACAAATCCGACGGCAAACGCCAGTTTTTAGCGATAACCACGCCGGCTTCACAATGCGTTGTACCAAATAAATCCAGCTCATCTTGCAACGCCAAATAAGGCTTGGAAATGGACATTCTGAAAATGTGGTTATAGGCAACCGGGTCCAGTTTAGACAGAAAAACTGCACCGATATTTTGTAATAATCCCGCCAAATAAGCCTCTGACCGACTAATGCCATCAATACTTTCTGACAATTCGGCGGCAGCCAATCCGGCATTCATGCCATGCATCATAATCGCTTTTTCGAGCCGACTATTTTTATGCTGCCGAATTAACACGGAAGACACATACAAGTCATACACATTATCCAAACCAATCAGGTTAATAATGCTGCGCACCTTCATCAGCTGATCTATGGATTTTCGCGGAAAGGCCAACTGCGCAATCTTAATAAACTCGGATAAGGTTTCCGGGTTCTTTTTAATTAACGCTTCAATTTTGGCGAAGTTAGGATAAATAGCACGCAATTCATCTCGAACTAAAATTAACTCTGGGCTTAGGTGATAAACGTACACATCTTTTAACAACCGAATTGCCGTGTTCACTTTGTTTTCAAGATGAACACAAATCGCCGCACTTTTAGTTGCTTCACAGGCATCGTTAACGAGGTTATCAACATCTTTCTTATCAAACACCAAACCTTCATGCATCGGTTTAAAGGCGTCGGCCATGTCGATTATTTGCGCGCCATAAAAATGTTTGCCGTGTTTAACCCGAGATGATGTAATCACTAACACATCAATATTATAGGTTTTACCATCCGCCGCCGACACCTGCACATCAGTAAACAAACTATCCTTAATAATCAATACATTCGGTTGATCAGTAGTAAAAGACAGCCCCTCCATTGAAATATCATTTCCAAGGTAAGTTTCACCATTAATCACGACATTAAAATGACGTTCAAAACGCGGAAATTTGCGTTTTTCATTGGTTAAACTTGATCCATCTGCAACTGCCGCACTGGACTGAAAATTAGCACTGTTCATCGGATTGATCTACTTTACAAAATCGTACAGTTGAAAAAATATATCACTATTGCCTTATGTTGCTAGCAACTTTACCAGACTTTTTGTATAAAAAATCCGGCTTAACCGACTGATTTATCATGAAGATTTTAATACCAAGATTAGTTTTTTTGATTACATCAGCTATATTGGAATAATTCGAAAAACAAGCCGTTAAACGCCTGGCAAAACCATAGAGTTATCCATAAAAACAATAAAAAACCTTTGCGACAAATTATTCACTTTTACAGACTTTTTGAATGAAACAAACGTTAGGTGAAGCCATTAACGCAATTCACGAAATTCAGATCACATTAATAACACATACGGAAAAACGCCAAGCACCAGGCCTGGTGCCTGGCAAAACAGCTTTATTTTGTCACCTCGACCCAACGATCCAATTCGGTGAAATACAACACCCATCGTTGTGGACGTTGTTCTAATTGATTAAACAACTCACCATAACGCTGCAGTTGAGGACGATATTCCGTGATTAATTGTTGAATATAACTCTCCACATCGCTCGAGGCAGCGCTGCTGGTTTTGTAATCTACAATCCAGCGCACGCCTTCGTTATCGACAAACGTTCGGTCAACAATGTGATTTTCAACCCGCTCAAACTTTGACGTTAGCGCTAACTCCGTCGCAGATTCGGCCAAGCTATTATCCAAAGCCCAACGCATTTGACGGTTATTTAACGCATGCATCATCGAGTTTTGCACGCGATTAACTGCCGCCGTTAAATCTTGTTCACGCACACCGGCTTGCGCTAACAACAAGCGATACAAGGGGGTCGCATCGCTAACACGCTGCGCTGGCCAGGCCTGCCAACCTTGCTGAACCACTTGTTCCAATAACGCATGTACCAACGTACCGACTGCGCGCGCGGTCACGCCGGCCCACAGCGTTTTTTGCCGATCAATTTCACTTTCTGAGCGCTCGCTTGACCAAATCGTTTGCTCGTCTGTCGACTCATTTTGCACCTTATCGGCACGCATTTTTAGATTCAAAGGTTTCGATTGTCGCCAGGCCTGCATCGACAACTCACCCAATGGCAAACGTTTAACCAATGGGATATTTCGAGTAACGTGGGCGGCAGTTTGCGGTTGTTCCGCCTGCTCTAACCTTTCGAGTTCGGCGCTGGTTAACGGCTCAAATTCTTTACTTACTTGCGACCATAACGGCAGCAACAAACTATTGGCTTGCGGTATTAAAGGTTTGTCTTTTTGCGCTTGGCTTAAACTCAAATTAACCGAACCGAATAAATGTAACGTACGTTCAGCACGAGTGGCGGCGACATATAACAAACGTGCATCTTCATAGGCTTGTTTTTGTTGTTCAACTTTGGCAATCAACTGATTTAAAGCCGAACTGGTTTGACCTTTTTGATCCAGTGGTGCCAATACCAACCCCTCACCTTGCTCACTGGCAAATTCCAACCAACTGACTAACGATTTATCATCGGAGCGCGGTTTTTTGCCTAATGAGGGCAAAATGACCGTATCAAACTGTAGCCCTTTGGATTTGTGCATGGTCATTAACTGCACACGTTGCGCCGCTTCCGAGCTGTCGCCGCTGGCATACAATTTGGTCACCCACTGATCGAGTTTTTGCTGGTTAAGCACCTCGCCGTCAAACGCGGCTAAACCTTCAAAAAACACCTGGGTATTTTCCAATTCAACGTCACTGTCTAAACTCTGCGCACCGCCTAACGCCAACCAGGTCTGGTGCACCAAACGCGAAAACGGTTGCTGTCCCAATAAATTTAAACTGTTTTCCAACACCAACCAGGCCTGGTGCAAACGTTGTTGACCTTCAGTGCTCAGGTTAGACCAGGCCTGGTGGTAGGTGAGAATGTGCGTTAATGGCGCATACAACTTGGCTTTATCCGCACCGCACAAGGCATATAAATCGGTCAGATCCAGTCCAATAAAGGGTGTGCGCAATAACGCTAACCAAGCACCACGATCTGCTGCATGCAATAACGCTCGGCTTAATGCCAACAAATCTTGAATTTCTTGACGTTCATTTAACGCTTCCAGCTCTACCGCCCGAAACGCAATACCTTGTTGTTTCAGGCCGCGCGCCAAATGCGCTAAATGTGAACGCGAACGGCCTAAAACGGCGATCGTTTTGCCGGTTTGGGCATCTTGATCCCATGCCTGTAATTGCGCGGCAATCAGCGCAATCATTTGTTCGGCTTCTTGCTGTGCGCTTTGATTTAACGCCCAATGACTAAATACGTGTTGCTCGCCATCGTCATGTTCGATGGCTAAAGGACTCGCAACCGCCGACTCGTATTTCACCCCACCCAATACCAGTTGGTTTTGTGACGGAAATACTTTTTTAAAGCATTGATTAAACCAATTCACCAACCCGGCATTCGAGCGAAAATTGACCTTCAAACTCAACGGCGTTAAAGCTACCGGCAACGCATCGCCTTGCCAGGCCTGCAAAAAGTTACCCACTTCCGCCTCACGGAAACGGTAAATGGATTGCATCGGGTCGCCGACCAGAAACAGCGTGCGGCCGTCGCCCGGCTGCCAGCCGCGCGTGATCCGCTGCAACAGCTTGATCTGGGTCGGGCTGGTATCCTGAAACTCGTCCACC
>DIJW01000072.1 GCA_002421475.1 Thiomicrospira sp. UBA5634
GCGACAACCAGGCCTGGTTGTTTGATCAATCGTTTGCGGAATTTGCCGCGCGCACCGATTTACCCGAATTTGACTATATTGGTCTGCACGGTACTTGGACATGGGTATCAGATGAAAACCGCCGCATTTTAGTCGACTTTATCAGCCGTAAACTGAAAGTCGGCGGCGTGTTATATATCAGCTACAACACCCAAGCAGGCTGGGCGAATATGATGCCGATTCGGCATTTATTAAATGAACATGCCAATACTATGGCCGCGCAAGGCGCAAGCCCGGTTGACCGTATTCAAGCCGCATTTGCGTTTACCGAACAGTTACTCGAAACCAATCCCGCTTATCTGCAAGCCAATCCGCAAGTACGCAAAAACTTTGATTTAATCAAAACGCAAAACCCGAACTATCTGGCGCATGAATATTTCAGTGCGGATTGCAAACCTATGCCGTTTGCCGAAATGCATAGCTGGTTAAGCGCCGCCAAACTGGATTATGTTTGCTCCGCCAATACGTTGGACCAAGTAAATGCGTTGAACTTAACCGAATCACAAGAAGACTTAATCAACGCGCAGACCAATGCTACTTTTCGCGAAACCATACGTGATCTCAGCATTAATCAACAATTCCGTAAAGACTATTGGGTAAAAGGCGCGCGTCGTTTAGATCAGTTTGAGCAGATGGAACAACTGATGGCGTTACGTTTTGTGCTCGGTATGCCGCGTGCAGAAATCGAGCTCAGCGCCAAAGGCATGTTGGGCGAAGTGAAATTAAAAGCCGAAACCTACCAACCGATTTTAGATTTTTTTGCCGACTACCAAATCAAACCGTTGCAACAACTGATGGCCGCCATGCAACCAAAAGGCATAGGGTTTGACAAAATTATGCAAGCGATGCTAATTCTGACCGGCAACGGCGTATTACATCTGGCAAATGACGATGCCACCATTGAAAAAGCGCGCGTCAAAACCGCAAAATTGAATCGTTTTATTCTTAATAAAGTGCGTGCCAGCGACGAAATTAGTCATCTTGCCAGCCCGGTTACAGGCGGCGGCATTGTCACCCAAGGTTACGAAATGCTGTTTTTATTGGCGTTGCAGTTTGGACATCAAACCGCCGAAACCATTGCACCGTTTGTGTGGGGATTACTCAAACAACGCGGTGTGCGTTTGCATCGTCAAGGCCAATGGCTGGAAACGGATGCCGATAATATCGCCGAACTGCAAAACCAAGTACGCTTTTTCCTTGGCGAACCGTTAAACGTATATCGTGCGCTTGGCATTGTGGCTTAAATTGACCTAAGGATAAGAGTATGCAAATTGAATTAAACCTTAGTCAACCGCTGCAACATGGCGCCGATTTAGCCGCCGAGTTGCAGCCATTGTTGCAAAATCGCATCAGCGAATTACAGGATGAATTAGTCACGGATTTGTCGCATATCAGCCATTTCGCTAATGCGACCGGCGATATGCGAATTGATAAGATTGAGTTTCAAGCGGATAACGAATATCTGATGTTTTACAGTTTCGGCTGGCAAATTAACAATGCCTGCGCCGATCAATTGCATGAAGGCCGCGCTAATGAAAAAGTACGTTTTACTTTACAAGCACCAGGCCTGGTAAGTTTTAAAATTTTGCGTTTTGACTAAATGACACCTCGATTAACCGGTTGACCAAACTCTTCAATCGGCACTGGACGACCAAATAAATAACCTTGAAAAACGCGGCAACCCATTTCACTTAAGGTTTGTTGCTGCGCAGCGGTTTCCACCCCTTCTGCGATCACACTGAACTCCATGCTGGCGGCCAACGCGATCACCGCGCGTGCAATCGCCGCATCGTTATAATCATCATTGATGTCTCGCACAAACGCTTGATCAATTTTGAGCTGATCTAACGGTAGCCGTTTCAGATAAGACAGCGAGGAATATCCGGTACCAAAATCATCCAGTGAAAAACTCACACCGAGTTTTTTAAGCGCCAACATTTTATCTATGACGTCCTCTAAATCTTTCACCAACAAACTTTCAGTTAACTCTAACTTCAAACGCTGTGGATTCGCGCCGGTTTGTCGACAAATAGATTGCACTTGTTCAACAAAATCGACCTGATGGAATTGACGAGCACTTACATTAACCGCAATCACCAGTTCTGATGTCGCCGGCTGGTGTGACCAAGCTACTAATTGTTCACAGGCGGTTTGTAACACCCAGCGGCCAATCGGCAAAATCAAGCCGGTTTCTTCCGCCAATGGAATAAAGACGTTCGGTGCAACCAGTCCCCGCTGAGGATGAAACCAACGTAATAAGGCCTCAGCACCGACAATTTGACCACCAATATCAATCTGCGGTTGGTAAAACAACACAAACTGTTGTTCTTTGATTGCTTGACGCATATCCGCTTCCATCATGGCTCGCGAACTCACCACTTCTTGCATGGTGGTATCGTAAAAACGCACGGTATTACGACCTTTAGCTTTCGCTTGATACATCGCTAAATCGGCGTGTTTAAGTAACTCTTCCAATGTCTCACGATGGCCGGAAAACAGCGTGACGCCAATACTCGGCGTATTATGATAAGGTGCAGATGCCAATTGATAAGGTTGATTTAATGCCCGCAACACTTTTTGTGCCACTAATTCAGCATGGGTCGCAGCGGCTTTCCAATCCAAACTCAAATCTGGCAACATTAACACAAACTCGTCACCGCCAATACGTGCGACCGTATCCCCTTCTCGCACACAGGTATTTAACCTGGCTGCAACCTGACGCAGTAACTCATCACCGGTATCATGTCCCAAGGTATCATTCAGCGTTTTAAAGTCATCCAAATCAATAAACATCAACGCACATACACGTTTACTGCGTTCTGTCACCGCCATTTCATGCTGTAACCGATCCTGCAACAAACGCCGATTCGGCAATTGTGTCAGTGGGTCATAAAACGCCAAATGCTGAATCGCTTCTTCCGCTTGCTTGCGATCGGTGACCTCATAAAAACCACCCACCATACGCAATGGATTACCATCCGCATCACGCTCAACCACGTCACCACGGTCTTGCACCCAAACCACATTGGCGCTATTGGCTTGAATAAACCGGTACTCCAAACGGTAATTACCTTTGGCTTTTAAACATTCATTGACTGCATGACTCACTTTTTCTCGATCATCCGGGTGCACCGCTTCAAAAAAAACGTGCGCCGGATGCTGCAACAAGCCATCCGTTATACCAAGCAATTCCGCCCAGCTTTGATTATGAACAACGCGATCGGTTTTAAGATCCCAATCCCAAATCCCTTCGTGGTTAACCGCCATAATTTGATTTAAGCGATTTTCACTTTTTAACAAGGCTTGATGGGATTCGACGATTTCGTTTTCGCGTTTTTCTAAGGTGTCGAGCATGGTATTAAAACGTTCGGCTAATTGTGCCGGTTCGTCCACTCCGTCAAGCTTTACTCGCAAAGTACGCTCACCCAACTTAACCTGATCGGCCACAATTTGAATGGCGTACAATCTGCGAGTTAAATAACGTGCGGCCATCGTAGCAAATAATGCCGCTAACCCGACGGCAATTAGCAAAAACAAAAATGCTGACGAACGAATTTGCGCTAAACGTTGCATTTCAGCCGTTTGAGTTAAACCAATACGTACCCAACCAATATGTTGCTCAGCAAGCACAATCGGATTAACCAAATCTATGTAATCCGGGCTCAAATACATCACAGTCATCTCAGCTTTAGTTGGCATATCCAATAAATATTGCCCTCGATACTGTTGTTCATTGTGTGCCAAAATCTGACTGTTAATATCTAATACCATCGCATGGGTTAAATCAGGATATTTTTCTAAACCTTGGATGATATTTTGCAACCCGGAAAAGTCGCGTGCAGCAACCCACACCGCAGTCGAGCTGGCAACATTTTGCGCTAAACCGATTGCATGTTCGGCTTTAAGTTGCTGCATCAAATTTTGTTGTTCACGCGTCACTTCCCAAATAAATAACGCCAGCAACACCGATACAACCACGACCATGCCAACTACCAGCTGGCGGCGCACACTGCCAAGCATCCAATACTTTAAGGTTAATAATTTTTGCTTCACGGTAACCTCACTGGACGCACATCTTGCTCAAAACGCCGGATATATTCACGCACCAACTCATAACGCGCATTATCGGCAGCATAAAATTGTTCGGTTTCCATTGCCGCTAAAATCTGTTTTCCTTGCTCAACTTGATGTAACTTCAATAAATACTGTTTTACCTGCTCCGCCAAAGCCGGCGGCACATCATCACGTACCATTACTGAATTATTTAATAACGGCTCGGTTTGCCAAATCACTTTAAGCTGAGCCGCCTCTTGTGGCCGTGTTTTTTCAAACGAACGCCAAGGTGGTGGCCAAGTCGCGCCGGCCGCAGCCGTACCCAGATAAACATTCATAATCGAGGATTCTTGTGAGCCGACGTAACTATTTTGAATATCTTTGGCAATGTTAAGGCCGGCTTGATGTAAAAAGTATTGCGGCATAATGGCGGCCGCTAATGCCGTAGGGGAAGGATACGCAACCGTTTTGCCGATTAAATCTTGTGGTTCGCGAATGCCGCTGTCTTTGCGTACAATAAAAATACCTTTGAAATCATCCGCGTTACCTGCCATCGCAATCACGTTATAGCCGTTTTCTATCGCCATCAGCGTTTGCCAAGGATTAGGCAATAAAAATGCCGGTTCACGTTGATCAATTTTAGTTTCATAAACCTGGTAGTCACGTGAGGCTTCTAATTCGATTCGAATACCGTGCAACTGGAGATTAAGGTCATTAATTAACGGCTGGTAACTTTCAAGTAGTTTTTTGGGGTTATGTAAAGGATGAACCGCAAAACGGTAAACAGTAATATGGCTGGTTGGCGGTGTTTGGCTATAACGTAATGTAGTCTCGGTCGTAGACTGTTGATCACAACCCATTAAGGTTAAGACCAACATGATCACTAACGTTAAGTACGGCTTCATGCGACATCCTCGTTGATTGCATTTAAGCATATTGGCATATTATTGTTTGCTGCTAAATATAGCCTTATCTCTGCTTAGCCACAATCAGAATGACGCATAATTCGTTCAAAGAACGCAAAAAAACAACAACAGAACTATTAATATTTAATGGCGTTATAAGCTAATTTTGCTTATCGGACCAAATTTGACCGGGAGATAAACTAATCTGCCGAACTTGAAATTCAAGTTTTACTTGTTGGTAGTTAATGTCCAACACTTTTATGCCGTCTTTAACACTTTGACGTGTCAAATATTCGCCATTAATTCTGGCTCGCATTTGACCATCCGTGCCCATCACCACCGATTCCAATTTAATCGTTAACGGCGGAGTTTGTGCCTGAGCTGCGCTAAAGCATAATGTGAATCCAAACAGAATCGCTGCCATCATTTTGGTTGTCATGGCAAACTCCTAACAAAAATTTCAGAATGCATTAAAACGCTTAATGTTTTTTAGGCGGATCAATCACTTCCCCTTCAATTACCCGCCCATCATCATTGCGGCTTTGGGTTGAATGATGGCTGGTGATTTTGCCAGTCACCGGGTCTTTCTCCACCCATTCGGTATGTACATAACTATAACCACCAGGCCTGGCGGCTCGCGCCAACCAACGTTTTGCAAGCATCGCCCGCAACGGCGGCAATAACAACAAAAAACCTAATCCATCGGTAATTAAGCCGGGCAATAACAACATTGCTCCCCCCACAAAAATCAGCACACCCTCTATCGCTTGCTGTTGTGGTGCTTGACCTTGCGCCATAGAAACTTGTGCATCTCTTAGTACTTGCAAGCCTTGATGTTTCATTAGCAAACCACCCACCAACGCAGTCAAAATGGTTAATAAAATCGTTGGTAACGCGCCGATTTCACTGCCGACTTCAATCAGAACATAGAGTTCTAACAAGGGAACAACAATGAACAATATAAATAACACTTTAAACATAACTCGGCCTCTTGGTTAGATGGGGTAACGGTTTGATTCCATTATATGGCGTAACGAGACGATTTTTTCAAGTAACAAAGTCGGTTTTAACGCGATAACGCGCTAACCCAAATACGCTATGCACAAACGCTCCACACTTTAAAACAAGCTCTTTGACTATAATAGAGTCTGCTAAACTAACTCGCTAAAAATACATTACGTGGGATACTGATGATGAATAAGACTGTTAAAACTTTGCTCAATGGCTGGATCGTTGCCTGTGCTTTGCTATTTTCGAATATTGCTTTAGCGCAAGATGATTTACTCGATGCAGATGATGCGTTCAAACTACAAACCATCACGGTAAATAATAACGAACTGAGTGTCAGCTGGAAAATTGCCAAAGGTTATTATTTATATCAAGAACGTATTAGCGTCGAATCAAACGATATAACCTTAAGCAAACCGATTTTCCCGAAAGCCGTAACAAAAAACGATCCAAATTTCGGCAAAATGGACGTTTACACCAAAGACTTTTCGATCCGCGTACCTTATCAAGCCAACACCAACCAAGCTAACGTAACAGTTAAATATCAAGGTTGTTCTGAAGAATATGGTGTCTGTTACCCGCCGCAAACTAAAACAGTCAGCGTGAATTTACCGGCAACAACTTCAGGCTTAAATAGCGTAAATTCACTGCAAGCCTTAAATGAATTACTTGCCAAAACCAGTCAATTTGACAGTGGTTTGTTGGACGTTGACAAAGCGTTTGCTTTTAGCGCCCAATCGAATGGCGAAGGTGAAATAGTAGCTGATTGGCAAATCGCCGACAAATACTATCTATACCGCGACAAAATTGAAGCCCGCCTTGTTTCCGGCCAGGCGACATTGGGTGATTTAAAGCTGACTGAAGGCAAACTGAAAGATGACCCTATTTTTGGTCAAGTCACGGTGTTTTATGGTTCAGCACAAGCCAGACTACCTTTATATGACATCAAGGGTCAGGTTGTGGTTGAGTTTGAATACCAAGGTTGTGCTGATGCCGGTGTGTGTTACCCGCCTCAAAAACAACAAATCACTGTTGATGCCGCTAGCTTTGGCCAAGCGACTGCACCAGGCCTGGATCGCAGTCAAATGTCAGAATCCGATCGCATTACCGATACGCTGAAAAACAGTAATATGTGGGTAGTGGTTTTAACCTTCTTTGTATTTGGTTTATTACTGTCGCTTACCCCTTGCGTATTCCCAATGATTCCAATTTTATCGAGCATTATTGTCGGTCAAGGTGGGCAAAACCTATCCACCAAACGTGCGTTTATTATGTCGCTGGTATTTGTGCTCGCGATGGCGGTGGCCTATACGATTGCCGGCGTGTTGGCGGGTATTTTCGGGCAAAACCTGCAAGCAGCGTTCCAAAACCCTTGGATTTTAGGCACGTTTGCACTGGTGTTTGTATTATTAGCGTTGTCCATGTTCGGTTTTTATGAACTGCAACTGCCAAGTAGCTTACAAAGCAAAATCACCGTGTTATCGAATAAACAACAAGGTGGTTCGTTAAGTGGTGTCGCGATTATGGGCTTTTTATCCGCCTTGATTGTTGGTCCTTGTGTTGCACCTCCTTTAGCCGGCGCACTGATTTATATCGGCCAAACCGGAGATGCGTTATTAGGTGGTTTAGCCTTATTTGCCATGAGCATCGGCATGGGTGTGCCGTTATTATTACTCGGCACTTCAGCCGGCAAACTCTTGCCACGTGCCGGTGCATGGATGGACACGGTCAAGGCGGTTTTTGGTGTACTATTGCTCGCCGTTGCTTTATGGATGGCAGATCGCATTCTTCCCGGCTGGATGAGTTTAAGTTTATGGGCGCTCTTATTGATTGGCTCTGCGATTTACATGGGCGCACTGGAGCCGATTGGCGACAAATCCAGCTGGCATAAATTATGGAAAGCGCTAGGATTAAGTCTATTAGTGTACGGTATCGTGTTAATTATCGGTGTTGCCGGAGGTTCACGCGACCTGTTGCAACCGCTTAAAGTGTACCAAGGCGGCTCCGGTTCAAGCATGATGCAAACTCAAGCCAAACTCAATTTCGAAAAAATTGACAGTTTGGCGCAGTTGCAAGCCCGTATCGGGCAAGGCCAACCGGTGATGCTCGATTTTTATGCTGACTGGTGCGTGAGTTGTATCGAAATGGAAAAGTTCACCTTTAGCGACCCTACGGTACAGGCTTCATTAAGTGGTGTCACTCTGTTAAAAGCGGACGTCACGGCTAACAACACCGAACACAAAGCGCTTATGAAAGAACTTGGGATTGTCGGCCCTCCTGCCATCTTGTTTTTTAACGCACAAGGCCAAGAACAACGCGGACAACGCGTAGTTGGCTTCAAAAAAGCCGATGAGTTTAATGTCATCATAGAACAAGCATTAAAATAATAAGTCGCTTTTTTTGACCTTAAAGAACCACCAGGCCTGGTGGTTCTGATCAAAATACTAGGTTTTTATCACTTTCTCCGATTTTCATCGACGTTTAAGACATTTCAAGACAAAAACTCCAGCAATATTTTTTGTCCGCATAGTTTTATGCTTTTTTTTCCAGTATAATTGCATCATTTGCACCCTCTCCTAATGGTAAAGTCCACTATGGCAAGTATCTTGGTATTAAATGGCCCAAATCTAAACATGCTTGGTCGCCGTGAACCGCTTATTTATGGTCGCCAAACCCTCGCTGATATTATCGAAGAGCTTGAAACCCTCGCAGACGACTATGCCGTGCGTTTATGGCATTTTCAAAGCAATGCAGAACATGAATTAATTGATCGCATCCATCAAGCGATGGATGACGGCACAGACTTTATCATTATTAATCCGGCTGCTTTCACCCACACCAGTGTGGCGATTCGTGATGCATTAGCAGCGGTTAACATCCCGTTTATTGAAGTACATTTATCAAATGTGCATCGTCGTGAGGCATTTCGTCATCACTCCTACTTTTCTGACTTGGCCATTGGCGTTATCGCCGGTTTAGGTTCAGACGGCTACCGTTTTGCGCTCGAAGCAGCGATAAAACACCTTGAATAACAACTGAAGAAATTAACCAAAAAATAAAGGAACTCATATGGATATTCGTTCAATTCGCAAACTAATCGAAATTGTTGAAGAGTCAAACATCGCAGAAATCGAAATCAAAGAAGGTGAACACACGGTTCGCATTGCACGTAATAAAGAGCCTATTATTATGCAAACTTCTATGCCGCAAGCTATGCAGTTCCAAGCATCAGCTCCTGCTGCATCAAATGCTGCGCCTGCCGCATCAGCGCCGGCTACTGCACCAACAGCTGCACCTGCTGCTGAAACCGGTCAAAAAATCACCTCGCCAATGGTGGGTACTTATTATTCTGCACCATCACCGGATGCGCCTCAGTTTGTTAAAGTGGGTCAGAAAGTATCAACCGGCGATACCTTATGCATTATCGAAGCCATGAAAATCATGAACCCGATTGAGGCTGAAGTATCAGGCACCATCAAACAAATTCTGGTTCAAAACGGTGAACCGGTTGAATACGGTCAAACACTGTTCATCATCGAATAATCTGCGGAGTTCTACATGGAAAAAATTCTTATAGCAAACCGCGGCGAAATTGCCTTGCGTGTATTGCGCGCCTGTAAACAACTCGGCATTAAAACCGTGGCCGTCCATTCAACGGCTGACGCGAATCTAAAGCACGTGTTGTTGGCAGATGAAACTGTTTGCATTGGCCCTGGACCGTCTGCACAAAGTTACCTTAACATTCCGGCCATTATTGCGGCAGCAGAAGTCACTGACTCTGAAGCGATTCACCCGGGATATGGTTTCTTATCTGAGAACGCGGATTTTGCGGATCGCGTTGAAGAAAGCGGCTTTGTATTTATCGGCCCACGCGGTGACACCATCCGCATGATGGGTGACAAGGTTTCGGCAATTCGCGCCATGATGGCAGCAGGTGTGCCAACCGTTCCCGGTTCTGGCGGACCATTAGGCGATAATGGCGAAGAAAACATGAAAATGGCCAAAAAAATTGGTTATCCGGTCATTATCAAAGCCTCCGGCGGCGGCGGCGGCCGTGGTATGCGTGTTGTGCATACTGAAAGCAGTTTATTGAAATCAATTCAATTAACCAAACAAGAAGCAGGCGCGGCTTTCGGTAACCCTGAAGTGTATATGGAAAAGTTCCTAGAGAACCCTCGCCATATTGAAATTCAAATTTTGGCTGACGGTCAAGGTAACGCGATCCATTTAGGTGAGCGTGACTGTTCAATGCAACGTCGTCACCAGAAAGTGGTTGAAGAAGCACCGGCACCGGGTATTACGCAAGAACAACGTGACCGTATCGGCGGCATTTGTGCTAAAGCCTGTGTTGACATCGGTTACCGTGGTGCAGGTACATTTGAATTCTTATATGAAAACGGTGAGTTCTACTTTATCGAAATGAATACTCGTTTACAGGTTGAACATCCTGTTACCGAGCAAGTCACCGGTATTGATCTCGTGAAAGCGCAGATTGAAATTGCGATGGGTCGTCCTTTATCCATTAAACAGTCTGACGTTAAAATCACCGGTCATGCGATTGAATGTCGTATTAACGCGGAAAACCCGGCTAAAAACTTTATGCCGTCTCCGGGGAAAATCGAACGTTTACATTTACCGGGTGGCCCGGGTGTTCGTATAGACACGCATATTTACACAGGCTACAGTGTGCCACCGCACTATGACTCTATGATCGGAAAATTGATTTGTTACGGTCAAGATCGTGATATCGCAATTGCGCGTATGCACACCGCTTTGATGGAGTTAGCGATCAAAGGTATTGATACCAATATCGAACTGCAAAAAGAGATTATGAGTGATCAAGGCTTCTGTGAAGGCGGCCGCAACATTCATTATCTTGAACATCGTCTTGAGCATTTGATTTAATGCCATGGATTCAAATCACCACTACGGTGGAAGAAGCTTTAGCCGAACCCTTATCCGATGCCCTGATGGACATCGGTGCGGTTTCGGTCACGTTCGCTGAAACCGGCGAACAAGAAATTTTCGAACCTGAGATCGGCACCACGCCTATCTGGGATCACACTAAAGTAATGGGGTTGTTTGATGCTGAAGTTGACAGCGCAGCCCTATTACTTCTTCTTAGTCAAGTCATGCCACAAATCACACCCGGCGCTTATCGGGTCGAACAAATCGAAGATAAAGACTGGATTCGTGAATGGATGGATCAATTCCACCCGATGCGTTTTGGCGATAATCTTTGGATTGTACCTAGCTGGTTAAAAGCGCCTGAACCCAATGCGGTCAATTTATTACTTGATCCGGGTATGGCGTTTGGCACCGGCACTCACCCTACCACCGCTATGTGTTTACGTTGGTTGGATCAAAACCCGCCGATTGGACAAACCGTGATTGATTACGGTTGTGGTTCGGGCATTCTGGCGATTGCAGCAGCTAAATTGGGAGCTGTTCAGGTTCAAGGTACCGATATTGACCCGCAAGCGATTGTCGCCAGTGACGACAATGCGCAACGCAATCAGGTTGATATTCGGTTTGCTTTGGTAAAAGATTTTCACGCTCAACCGGTTGATTGTTTAATCGCCAATATTCTGGCGGGCCCGTTAAAACAACTCGCACCTGAATTTAATCAACTGATTAAATCCGGCGGTCAACTGGTGTTATCAGGTTTACTCGCCACTCAGGCGGATGATCTGGTAACCCATTACCGTGATTTCGGTTTTGAACTCGACACCCTCATCACTCAAGATGAATGGGCGCTGTTAGCCGGTCACAAAGCGTAAATACTTAACCACCAGGCCTGGTTTAATGTCACTGACTATTGGATGTTATTCATTACCGAATCGTTTAGTGCTCGCCCCAATGGCGGGCATTACCGACTCGGTTTTTCGCCAAATTTGTCAGCAACATGGCGCCGGCTATACCGTCGGTGAAATGCTCAGCGCACAAACCAACCTGTGGGACAGCAAAAAATCCAGTACCCGCTTTGCCAATAATACCGACCCCGAACCACGCTCGGTACAACTGCTAGGCATCGACCCGCAAGAACTGGCACATGCCGCCGCACGACAAGTTGAACAAGGCGCGCAGATTATTGACTTAAACATGGGCTGTCCGGCAAAAAAAGTATGTAATATCGCCGCCGGTTCGGCTTTGTTAGCTTACCCTGATCGGGTAGAAAAAATATTTACCGCCGTGGTGAATGCGGTGAATGTACCGGTTACGGTTAAAATCCGCACCGGCACGGATGCAGATAATCGTAACGCACTAGAGATTGCCAAAATTGCCGAACAAGCAGGCCTGGCGGCGATCACAATTCACGGTCGAACTCGAGCTGACAAGTTTAACGGCCAAGCCGAATATGACACCATTAAACAAGTAAAACAGGCCGTTTCAATCCCGATTATTGCAAATGGTGATATTTGTCATGCGGAGCAAGCCGAATATGTATTAAAATACACGCTTGCCGATGGCATCATGGTTGGACGCGCCGCCTTAGGTAACCCTTGGTTATTTAAGCAAATTGATCATTATTTACAAACCGGTCAACTCCTAGCAGAGCCACAGCCGACTGAACGCCAAACGGTCATCATGCAACACCTTGAAGGTTTGTATGCGTTATACGGTGAACATCAAGGTTTACGCATCGCGCGCAAACATCTTGGTTGGTATGCAAAACATTTACCGCAAGGTGAGGTTTTACGAAAAGCGTTTAATCTGGCAGAAAGCGCGCAAGCGCAGTGTGATCTGATCCGACATTTTTTTGAACTTAATACATAGTAATTTCATGAACTTTACCCCATCAACCAACTCATTAAGCGAACAGCTGATTGATACATTAGAGCATTACTTCAATACCCTTGAAGAACAGCAAGCGTCTAATCTGCATGAAATGGTCATCACCCAAGTTGAAAAACCCTTAATTGAGTTTGTGCTGAATCGCACTCAAGGTAATCAGTCGAAAACGGCGAATATGCTCGGCATCAACCGCAACACTTTGCGTAAAAAAATACTGCAATACAACATTGTGATCGACTTGAACTAAATTTCGTCCCAATCCAACTTATCTTTTTTAATTTTTGCTATTCCTGGAGATTTTTTATGAAACCCGTGCGCCGCGCATTAATCAGTGTTTCCGACAAAACCGGCATTGTTGATTTTGCCAAAACCCTTCATCAAATGGGGGTTGCTATTTTATCGACCGGCGGAACTTATAAAACCTTGCGTGATGCAGGCCTGGCGGTGACGGAAGTATCAGAATACACCGGGTTTCCCGAAATGATGGATGGTCGAGTTAAAACCCTGCATCCAAAAGTACACGGTGGTTTATTAGGTCGTCGCGGTACAGATGATGCGATTATGGCGCAGCACGGCATTGACCCCATCGACATGGTCGTGGTGAACTTATATCCATTCGAAGCCACGGTTGCGAAAAAAGATTGCTCATTAGAAGATGCGGTTGAAAATATCGACATCGGCGGACCAACCATGTTGCGTTCTGCGGCGAAAAACCACAAAGATGTCGCTGTCGTCACCGATCCTAACGATTACGCGCGTATTTTAGAAGAGATGCAAGCGAATGGCGGCAAACTATCACACTCCACTCGTTTTGATTTAGCGATCAAAACCTTTGAACAAACCGATCGTTATGATAGCGCGATCGCCAACTATTTCGGCACCATGTTCTCTGAGGACAAAACCGACCGTTTCCCGCGCACCTTTAACAGCCAATTTGTTAAAAAACAATCCATGCGTTATGGCGAAAACCCACACCAAAACGCCGCGTTTTATGTTGAACGTAATGCAACAGAAGCCTCGGTATCTAGCGCTACCCAATTGCAAGGTAAAGAATTGTCGTTTAACAATATCGCCGATACCGATGCCGCGCTGGAATTGGTTAAAACCTTTGACGACATCGCCTGTGTGATCGTAAAACACGCCAACCCTTGCGGTGTTGCCGTGGGTAAAAACCTATTTGAAGCCTATGATCGTGCATACAAAACCGACCCAACTTCTGCGTTCGGCGGCATTATTGCGTTTAATCGCGAACTGGATGCAACCACCGCACAAGCGATTGTCGATCGACAGTTTGTCGAAGTGATCATTGCACCAAGCGTCAGCAAAGAAGCTCAAACCATCGTTGAAGCGAAGAAAAACGTACGTTTACTGGCGTGTGGTGCGCTAAACGGTCAACAAGCCGCTTACGATTTCAAACGAGTGACCGGCGGTTTATTGGTGCAAGATCGTGATTTGGGCATGATCACTGAAGCCGATTTAAAAGTCGTGACTAAAATCGCACCGACTAAAGAACAAATGCAAGACTTGTTGTTTGCATGGAAAGTCGCTAAATACGTTAAATCCAACGCGATTGTGTATGTTAAAGACGGCATGACGATTGGCGTGGGCGCAGGTCAAATGAGCCGCGTATACAGTGCTAAAATCGCCGGTATTAAAGCAGCGGATGAAGGTTTGGAAGTCGCCGGTTCGGTGATGGCCTCGGATGCGTTTTTCCCATTCCGTGACGGTATTGATGCGGCTGCAGCAGCCGGCATTAAAGCCGTGATTCATCCGGGTGGTTCTATGCGTGACGAAGAAGTGATCGCTGCCGCTAATGAACATGGGATTGCGATGGTGTTTACGGGAATGCGCCACTTCAAGCACTAAAAATCGCAGTCGCTTATTTACTCAATCTCGGCGTTGCTTAAACGCTTCCGATGCTCACCTACATTTAGTAGGCTGCGCGTCGGGTCGTTTAACCGCCTTGATCTTGAGCAAAGCGCAGACTGCTTTTACAGCATTAATTTTTGATTTTCCTTCGTGTTCTTCGTGAACTTCGTGGTTGATAAATAAAGGAAATAACGATGAAAGTTTTAATTATTGGAAATGGTGGGCGTGAGCACGCCTTGGCGTGGAAAGTCGCGCAATCAGCCAAAGTCAGCCAGGTTTTTGTCGCGCCGGGTAATGCCGGTAGCGCCACTGAAGCCGGTGTAAAAAATGTCGATATTCAAGCAACCGATGTATCAGGCCTGGTGAAGTTTGCGCAAGACAATAACATTGCCCTGACCATCGTCGGCCCGGAAGCGCCATTAGTAATTGGTGTGGTTGATGCCTTCCAAGCCGCAGGTTTAAAATGTTTTGGCCCGTCCAAAGGCGCTGCACAGCTCGAAGGCTCTAAAGCTTTTAGCAAAAACTTCCTAGCTCGTCACAATATCCCGACTGCAGAATACCAAGTGTTTACCGAAATCGAACCGGCATTGGCTTATATCGCTGCCAAAGGCACACCGATTGTAATTAAAGCGGATGGCTTAGCCGCAGGTAAAGGCGTTATTTTGGCGCAAACCAATGCCGAAGCGGAAGAAGCCGTGCGTGATATGTTGGCCGGTAATAAGTTTGGCAACGCCGGTTCGCGCGTGGTCATCGAAGAGTTTTCATATGGCGAAGAAGCCAGCTTTATTGTCATGGCCGACGGTAAAAACGTATTGGCGATGGCAACCTCACAAGACCATAAAGCGCGTGATAACGGAGATCAAGGGCCAAATACCGGCGGCATGGGTGCTTACAGCCCTGCTCCGGTGGTAACGCGTGACATTCACAACCGCATTATGAACGAAGTCATTTACCCAACCATTAACGGTATGGCGGCGGACGGTTTGCCTTATACCGGTTTCCTTTATGCGGGTGTAATGGTGCAAGCCGACGGCACGCCAAAAGTATTGGAATTTAACTGCCGTTTTGGTGATCCGGAAACGCAACCGATTATGATGCGTTTGCAGTCTGATTTATCCGAGTTATGTTTAGCCGCGTTGGATAAAAAACTCGACCAAGTCAAAGCCCAGTGGGATACACGCGCCGCTTTAGGTGTGGTGTTAGCCGCCGGTGGTTACCCGGATGATTATGCCAAAGGTGATATCATTTCCGGTTTAGAGCAAGTCAATGCGCCGGATTTAAAAGTGTTTCATGCCGGCACCGCATTAAACGCCAATAACCAAGTAGTTACCAACGGTGGCCGTGTTTTGTGTGTCACTGCGTTAGGTGAAAATGTCAGCGCCGCACAAAAACGCGCTTATGAAGGCGTGGCAAAAATTTCTTGGAACGGTTGTTTCTCACGCTCTGACATAGGTTATCGTGCGGTTGCGCGCGAAAAATCTTAACATCAAAACAAACCACACAAAGCCCGAACCAAAATTCGGGCTTTTTTTTTCGCATTATGAGTACAATACTTAAAACTCAGGAGGAAAACATGATGGTCGAATTTGACAGCGTACACAATTACTATGAGCGTTTAGTTTTTGATGAGATTCAAGATCATTACCTAAAGTCAGGACTGGATGAAGACGAACTTGCCGATATGGCCTGTATCGCCCTTAACGCTATTACACCGCGTTATATCCGCCACGATGTTGATATGAGTTTTTTTATGAGCGGCCCGGAACATATTGTCGTTCGCAATACCGTCAAACAGGCGGTAAAAGACGCCTTCAACAAAATACAGAGTCTTGACAAACACAACGAATAACCGCGGATAAGCAACTTAGCGAAAAGTGAAGCTAAGCGTTAACAATACAAAATAAAACGTGCCATACAGATAAACATGACTGACTCCAGACCCATTGGTATATTCGATTCCGGGATCGGCGGCCTGCCGATCGCCAAAAAAATTCATCTACACCTACCTAATGAAAACCTGATTTATCTGGCCGATAGCCACCACGCACCCTACGGTGAAAAAACCGAAGACTACATTTTGCAACGCTCACTCAGCATTACCGACTGGTTTATCCAACAAAATGTCAAAGCGATTGTAGTCGCTTGTAACACCGCCACCATGGTCAGCATTAAAACTTTGCGCGAGCGTTATAACCTGCCCTTTGTCGGTGTCGAACCCGGTGTAAAACCCGCTGCCATTCATACTAAAACCGGCGTGATCGGTGTATTGGCCACTCCCAAAACCCTCACCAGTGACGCGTTTAATCAACTGGCTAAACGCGTTGCCGGGCATGTTCAGGTCGAAATGCAACCCTGCCCAAAACTCGTACGTTTAGTCGAATCTTTACAGCTAACGGAACCACAAACCTACCAAGCGGTAGAAGAATATGTGCAACCCTTAATCGAAAAAGGTGCAGATACATTAATCCTCGGCTGCACCCACTTCGCTCATTTAGCACCGGTGATCGAGCAAGTTGCCGGCGCAAACGTTTCCGTCATCAGCACTGAAACCGCGGTGGCTAACGAAGTCGCTAGACGCCTTAAAAATGAAAACCTGATCAGCAACCATACCAGGCCTGGTGTTACCGCGTTTTACAGCAATGGCGATTTAACCATCTTCCAACAACAACTGACCCGCCTATGGGGAACGGGCGCACAAGCCCAAATGTTTTAACAACCACCAGGCCTGGTGATAATCTATTAGGCCTGCCAATCATTAATTATTCATCCATTATTTCATTAATAATCAAGTGGTTATTAATTCACAACATTTCAAATTAAAACTAATTTATTGTTATATTTCAACACTGTTTTCACTATTTAAATCCAATATTAAAAATATTGAAATTATGCGTCATAGAATCGCCCTATGATGCATATAAGTAAATTCTTATTTACTTAGCCAATTTTCAAAATATAGTGATACCGCTTAAATAAATCGCTGAAGTGTCAATTAAATATTGTGGTAGACATCATCAATATACAAAACAACACTCTTAGCAGAATATTTTCTCCATCCTATTTTTTAAGGAATCACTATGAAACAAACAACGATCGCACTGGCCATTTCAGTTTTAATGGTACAAGTGAGCGGCGCTTATGCGGGTCACCATGAAACGGCATCGGATGCCGTAATCGCAGAACAAAATTCAACCCTTATTAAAAATACCGCAGGTAAGGGTTTTGGACCACAAGCACCTCGCGACTTAAGCTCAAAAGCTGGCAACAACCCGCGCATTTTTGAAACCGCCCCGCATTACAGCAAGATGAACTTGTGTGATATCCACTTTCATAAAAATGCTGAACATAAAGGCGGTGAGTTTACTACCTACGCCGGCCATGGCGAGCGACACGGTTATCTAAGCGGTTTTAAATACAACGGCTTGTTGAGTGCGCAAGAGTCCAAACCGTTAAAAAACGAAGTGTGCCCAAGTAAACATGGCGGCCTTCAAGTTGGCGACACCGTTGAAATACATTATGTGCATTCGACTGCACAGGTATCACCCGGCCCAACACTTGGCACCTGCTTAAGTGACACCCTATCAAATCCACAATTACGCGTTGAAGCGCAAGTATTTGTTTTAGTTAACGATAAAAACGCGTTGGATTTTATGAAATTAACTGAAATCGGCATGAAAGACGGTTATCACCAAGCTTTAAATATCCCCAACAATACCGGCAAACCGATTGAATATGCCGGCTCAACCACCGGCCCAAAATACAACGAACAAGGCTCACCCTTGCAAGTGTCCTGGAGCGTTCGACCCAATGTTGCCAAAGTCGATATCGCCACGGTTGGCAAGTGGTGTGAAGATAATGTGTTTAAAGAAGATCATGCACACGGCGTAAGAAACCTTGTCACCCATCCTGATCTTTTATCTGAAATGAAATAGTTCAAAACTAGCGTGAGGCCTCGTTACAAAATGAAGCGGACGAGGCCACTCGCTTGTTCAACACCAGCAACTCTGTAACAAGCCATTTACAGCAACAAATGCTCCACCAGGCCTGGTGATTGCTTAAAATTTGTGCAACCAAAGTTTTTAT
>DIJW01000048.1 GCA_002421475.1 Thiomicrospira sp. UBA5634
AAATTCGCCGCCCATTTTGCGAGCGTATAACCAAGAAAATAAGGCGGAACGAACACCACCAATGTGCAAATAGCCGGTTGGGCTGGGCGCAAATCGAGTACGGATCACTAGAGGCTCCTGAAATACAAAAATAGCTAAAAAAGTAAGGAGGGAATTATACAACAACCAGGCCTGGTTGCAGGACATAAAGGCTTGTCTTAGATTGCCGCAGTGTTGGCATGAGATTGCGACGGTCTTTCAGCCTCGCAATGACCGTTTTTTTATATAGGTCGGGTTTTAACCCGACAAGGCGCCGGGTGTTGGCTTTTGTTGTCAGGCTAAAGTCCGACCCACTGAGTATCGATTTGCTATGTATTAGCTTTTAACCACATGCTGAATCAACGCCGATCCTGCAAACTGGGTAAACAAGTCGTTGGCGGCAAAACGCGCTTCAATTTGGCTTTTTGAGGTTTGATTGGCGTCATACACAAAAATGCCGATTTGATCATCCGGTTGTAAATAACCGCTTTCACCAAACTCGGTATAACGGGTTGCGCCCAGCGTCACGATAATTTGGTTAGGGTAATCCGCTTGCGCCATTAACGCGCTCAGATTTTCCAGTGGGCCAAAATCCGTTTGATTGTTAAAAGTATCAATCATCCAATCAATCAGTTGGCGATAAAAATAGTTATAACCCACCGCCGGGCTGTCGATGCCGTATTCAAACACTTGGCCGTCGCGTTTTAAAAACGAACACAAATGATAGTTATCCAACACCCCGCCGCCGGTAAATTGATCAATCTCGATCCATTGATTTGATACCCCGGTCGAATTCGCGCCCCAATTCTTTTTTTGACTAATTTTTGTGGCATCCGCCCGACGATGCGAACAGTCGTTAAAAGCGGCGAATGACCTGGCTTTTAAATCATTTACGCGACGATCTTGCGAATATTCGACACTAAACAACACACAGATTTCCGGCTCAACTTGTAAGGTAATCGGCTTGGAAAAATCACCCGCAACCGTATCACTACTTACCGGATATACGCCTAAAAAACTCGAACAATGCGGAATATAAATCGGAAACAGGCCTTTCGGTGCGCGCTCATCGGCGGTTTTCACATTCACAAAATCAGATGCCTCGCCCGCTTGTGCCAAATGTTCGGCGAAGTTTCCCGCAATACCAAAAACTGGAATTGTGTGCAGTTGTTGTTCAGTTAAGATCATCACCAGGCCTTTATGCCCAAATCAATACCATTAAGTTAAGAAAATTGTCATGCTGAGCGCAGTCGAAGCATCTCAAGCCGGCTATGCGAAGCTTTAAAGATCCCTCCACTTCGGCCAGGATGACGCATCAAAAAACCTAACTTAACGGCATTTAAATAGGGTTATTTAAATAAACGCCGAATTCTGCCTTAAACGGCGGATTGTTACAAGTAAACTCGATAACCTACCCTATCTAATTGACCCCGAAAACCTTAAAATAGCCACTTGTTTTGCTCATCAAAGGATTCGCATCATGACTTCTCGTTTAGCTTTTTTTCCGGTTGCGCTGTTCGGCTCAATGATGGGCTGGAGCGGTTTAACGCTGGCTTTTTACGCCGCCCACGATTTATTAGGTTTAACCCCACTGGTTTACCAAACACTTTTGGTAATTACACTGGTATTTTTCTCTGTTTTATTAATCACTTATCTCGCCAAAATCATTAAACATCCAACGGCGGTAAAAAACGAGTTTGATAATCCGATTGCGCTACATTTTTTCCCGACCATCAGCATCGGCTTGTTATTAATCAGTTTATTACTGCAACACTTTGTACCGCAAATTGCCGAAGGTATTTGGTTGTTTGCAGCGGCAATGCAGTTGGTATTAACCATTGTGATTATGAACAACTGGATTCACCACGAAAAATGGGAAGTGGTTCATGCCACACCCGCTTGGTTTATTCCGGTTGTGGGAAACATTGTCGCGCCCATGGGTGCGGTAGCGTTTGGTTATACCGAACTCGGTTGGTTTTTCTTTAGCATCGGCATCACTTTCTGGTTAGTGTTAAAAGCGATAGTGCTTTATCGCTTGGTGTTCCACCCATTTTTACAACCACAACTGGTGCCGACTTTGTTTATTTTTATCGCGCCGCCGGCGATGGGTTTCTTATCGTATGTAGCCTTAAACAATTACGCGCTGGATAACTTTTCGCACGTACTCTATTACGCGGCATTATTTATAACCTTATTGTTGTTTGCCCAAGGCCGTCGTTTTATGCTATTACCGTTTGCGATTTCTTGGTGGGCTTATACCTTTCCGTTGGCGGCGATGACCAATGCCAGCTTTATGATGTATGAACTGCATGGTTCGGTATGGTTTGGTTATATTTCAGCGTTATTAATCGCATTTACAGCAGCATTAATTTTACATTTAACCCTCAAAACCCTGGTTTTGATTAAAAATCAGCAGTTGTGTGTCGCGCCAAAACCGACACAATCGACCCCTAACGAACAAAGTAACTGATTATGGAAAAACAACCTGTTCATTACACCTTAGCTCCGGCTGATCCTCACGCACATTTATACGATGTAACGGTCGAAATATCACGTCCGCACCCGATGGGTCATATCGTCAGTTTGCCAAACTGGATTACCGGCAGTTATATGATTCGGGATTTTGCCAAACACCTGATTGGTATGCGCGCAGAGACCGCCGACGGCACGGAGTTGGCGATCACCTCGCTCGATAAAGCGCGCTGGCAATTGGCCGCCAACGATCATCCGATTCGCGTGCATTATCAAGTGTATGCATGGGATTTATCGGTGCGTGGCGCACACTTTGACCAAACCCACGGCTTTTTTAACGGCACCAGCTGTTTTTTAATGGTCGAAGGTTTTCGCGACAAAACCGTCACGTTAGACATTCAACAAACCGATTGTACTCACCACCAGGCCTGGTGCTTGGCGACCGCGATGCAAGCGGTGAAAGTGGATGCGCAAGGTTTTGGGCGCTATATCGCGGCCGATTATGATGAGCTGGTGGATCATCCGGTTGAAATGGGCAACTTCACTCAAGTCGAATTTATTGCCGAAGGTATTAAACATAAAATCGTGCTGACCGGCCGCCATCAATGTGACACCGCGCGCTTAACGCAAGATTTAGAAAAAATCTGCGCCGAGCAAATTCGTTTCTTCGGCAAACCGGCGCCGTTTGCGCATTATGTGTTTATGGTAATGGTGGTCGGCGAAGGTTATGGCGGATTGGAGCATCGTGCTTCCACCGCACTGGTGTGTTCGCGCGACAGCTTGCCGTATGTCGGCATGGACAAAGCCTCCGATGCTTATTTAGAGTTTCTGGAACTCTGCTCGCATGAATATTTCCATTCATGGAACGTCAAACGCATTATGCCGTCGATTTTCCAAACACCGGACTTAAGCCAACCGGCTTATACCGAACAACTTTGGTGGTTTGAAGGCGTCACGTCCTATTACGATCTGCAATTTTTATTACGCTCAGGCATTATCGACCATGGTCAATACCTCAACCAACTGGCTCAACAAATGACGCGAGTGTATCGCATGCCGGGACGGTTTAAACAAAGCGTGGCCGAATCCAGTTTTCATGCTTGGACGAAGTTTTACCAACAAGACGAAAACGCACCAAATGCGATTATCAGCTACTACACCAAAGGCGCGTTGATTGCGTTGGGATTGGATTTACAGATTCGCCAAGCGACCAACAACAGCAAAACACTGGATAATTTATTACTGCGTTTATGGCACGAACACGGCCAGCCACAAATCGGGTTGGCTGAAGGACAAATTGAACAGTTGGCTTCGGAAGTCGCCGGGCAAGATTTGTCCGACTTTTTTGCACGTTATTTACGCGGTACGGAAGATTTGCCGTTTGATTTATGGTTTGCACAAGTCGGCATCGAATTTGGTTTACGTGTTGCCAATAGCAGCAGTGACCTAGGTGGCGTAATAAGTGGAACGTCTGATAAACCTGCGTCCTATCTGAGTTTGGGCGCGAATCTGACCAATACCGAACACCAAACGATCAAACTCACGCACATTTGGCATAATCGTCCGGCGCATTTAGCCGGGCTCAGCGCCAACGATGAAATCATCGCGTTAAACGGTCTAAAAACCCCGAATGTCGCGGCGCTGGAAAAAACGCTCAGCCGCGCGCAAGTCGGTAATGTTTTGGCCTGCCACTTCTTCCGCCGCGATGAGTTAATGCAATGTCTGATTAAATTTGACCAACCACCGGCAGATCGCGTCGTTTTAACTAAAAAAACCGACACCAGTTGGCCGTTGTAAAAGCGTCGTAACAAGCGGACTTAGCAAAGTAGGTCGGACTTTAGTCCGACAACACAAAACAACGCACATCGCCTTGTCGGGTTAAAACCCGACCTACTGCCGGCAATATCGGCAAGTGAAGCTCTGTCTTAGGCCGTGGCGATCTCGTGCCTGTGATGACAAACAAAAAGGAAACAGAATGGATCGTAATCCACAACCATACCCAAAGGGCACGACGGACCTGGTGGCATTAGAAAAACGTGTTGCTGAATTAGAAATGACGCTGACGTTTCAAGATGATGTGATCAGTGAGCTCGAAAAAACAGCCGCCTACCAACAACAAGCGATTCAAGCCCTAGAGCGCAAACTTAATTTACTGGGCGAATACCTCAAGTCGTTACGCGAAGACCCGATTAAACCACTTAACGAAGAAACCCCGCCACCGCATTATTAACCAGATACCTTCCCACGCTCAGTCGGGGGAAGGCTGGATGATTTACTTTAACCGACTCGCCATGTGACCGGCGTAGTTGGCGATCATTTGACGATACATTTGCGGGAGTTCGGGTAACACTGAATCTTTCACGCATGGACGCGCCATTAACACTTTTTGCCAGTGTTGCAGTTTTGGTAAACCGTTTAAGACATCCAATGCACAATGTTGATTCAGCAAGTCTAAACGCATTAGCATTGGAGCAAACGCCGCATCAATCAGGTTAAATTCTGTGCCGTTAAAGAAATCCTTGCCCGAATGCACCGCTTCAACGCGTTGCAACA
>DIJW01000104.1 GCA_002421475.1 Thiomicrospira sp. UBA5634
ACTAATTGACTGTCTGAACCGACAAAAACACGATCTCCAATAATGGTTTTGTGTTTATTTACACCATCATAATTACAGGTAATCGTACCGGCACCAATATTGACGCCACTTCCCATCTGGGTATCGCCAATATAACTGAGGTGATTCATTTTTGAGCCGCTGCCGATTTGCGCATTTTTAACTTCAACAAAATTACCGACATGCACTTTATCCGCCAACTTAGTGCCCGGGCGAATTCTTGCATAAGGACCAATCACACAAGCGCCGCCAATCACGGCGTTTTCAATATGGCTGAATGGGTGAATTACTGTGCCCGCGGCAACTTCCACATTATTTAAAATGCAGTTGGCACCAATTTGCACGTTTTCACCTAATACAACTCGACCCCGCAAAATGACATTTACATCAATTTGCACATCCATCGCAGCGGTTACTTCACCCCGAATATCAATACGGGACGCATCCAACAAAGTCACTCCTTGGCGCATTAAGGACTCAGCTTGCTGCTGTTGATATTGGCGTTCTAATGCTTGTAATTGCAACTTATCATTAACGCCCAATACTTCAATTTCCGCCGCCGGTGAACTGGTACGAACCGTAAAACCATCCGCAACCGCCATTGCAATAATATCGGTCAAATAAAATTCGGCCTGCGCATTATGATTGGTTAAACGTGATAACCAGGCCTGCAATTGCGCACCGCGCACCGCCATAATGCCGGTATTGACCTCATTAATGGCTAATTGACTCGCACTGGCATCTTTTTGCTCAACAATCGCCGTGACGGCATGGTGGTGGTCGCGCACTATACGTCCATAACCGGTTGGGTTCGGTAAATTAATGGTCAACAATGCGAGTGGGTGGTGATCATCAATCTGTGCTAATAAATCTTCTAGAGTTTGTTGCGATGTGAGGGGCACATCACCATACAAGATCAAAACACGGTCATCATCAGACAAATGTGGTACAGCCTGCTGCACAGCGTGACCGGTACCTAATTGCTCAACTTGCTCAACCCATAAAACGTTTTGCCCTTCAAATCGTGCCTTAACCAGTTCAGCTCCATGGCCGATTACACCTATAATCGCCGTCGGCGATAATTGATTTGCAGTGTGCAACACATGCCCTAACAGCGGGCGTTGTGCCAAAGGTTGTAACACCTTTGGTAATTTAGAACGCATGCGTGTGCCTTTACCGGCAGCTAAAATGACGACTTTTAAACTCATAGAACTCTCCAAAAAACGTCAACACTCTCGCAAAAGTGCTCACGATTTGTGAAACCTTTACCATTATATAAAATTACATATAAAAAAAGCGCCCGAAGGCGCTTTCTTATTGGGGACTAAAATTAAGCCATCCCAGTTTTTTCCAAACGATCACGTAACTTCTGAATCGTTTGAATTTTGGCTAATGCTTGGATTAAATCAGATTGCGCGCGCGCAATATCAATATCCGTTTTTGCATTTTCCATTGCATCCTCAGCACGTTGTTTTGCTTCAAGTGCAGCTGCTTCGTCCAAATCTTTCGAACGTACAACTGTATCAGCCAGGATTGTCACCACATGAGGTTGAACTTCCAAAATGCCGCTATTAACAAAGAAAGAATCTTCTTCATCACCACTTTTCACACGCACTTCACCAGGTTTTAGCTGGCTTAAAAACTGGGTATGAAAAGGTAGGATGCCTACCTCTCCATTGGCAGCCTGTGCGAAAAGCATATCCGCTTTTCCTGAGAAAATCTCACCTTCCGCACTTACGATATCTACTTGCATAGAGACTGCCATGACTCATTACCCCTTATATTTCTGAGCTTTCTCGATTACTTCGTCAATCGTACCGCAGAACAAGAATGCCTGTTCTGGAACGTCGTCAAGTTCACCGTTAAGAATCATTTTGAAACCACGTAAAGTTTCTTTTAATGGAACATAACGACCAACTTCGCCAGTAAATACTTCTGCTACGAAATAAGGTTGTGACAAGAAACGCTGGATTTTACGCGCACGAGCTACCAAAGAACGGTCTTCTTCAGATAATTCGTCCATACCCAAAATCGCGATAATGTCTTTCAACTCTTTATAACGTTGTAGAGTTTGCTGTACGCCGTTTGCAACTTGATAATGCTCAGCACCAACAACCAACGGATCAAGCTGACGTGAAGTTGAATCTAACGGGTCAATCGCAGGGTAGATACCCATTTCAGCGATAGAACGGTTCAATACAACAGTTGCGTCTAAGTGAGCAAAGGTTGTCGCCGGAGACGGGTCAGTCAAGTCGTCCGCAGGTACGTATACCGCTTGGATAGATGTGATAGAACCTGTCTTAGTAGACGTAATACGCTCTTGAACTTCACCCATTTCCTGAGCCAAAGTTGGCTGGTAACCTACCGCAGAAGGCATACGACCCAACAATGCTGATACTTCAGTACCGGCTAGAGTGTAACGGTAAATGTTGTCAACGAAGAACAACACGTCACGACCTTCGTCACGGAAGAATTCAGCCATGGTCAAACCAGTCAAAGCAACACGTAAACGGTTACCTGGCGGCTCGTTCATCTGACCGTAAACCAATGCTACTTTGTCTAATACGTTAGACTCAGCCATTTCGTGATAGAAGTCGTTACCTTCACGAGTAC
>DIJW01000177.1 GCA_002421475.1 Thiomicrospira sp. UBA5634
AAGTTATTTATGACGGCGCACACGCCATCGGCACCACGGTAAATGGCAAAAGCGTTTTAGAATGGGGCGACATTCCCGCAACCAGCTTACACGGTACAAAGCTTCTTAACACCGCAGAAGGCGGCGGTTGCATAACCACCAACCCAGAACTGCACGAAAAAATAAAACGCATCCGTTTTTTTGGTCATAACGATGCTAAAGACATTGTCGAAGATGGCTTTAACGGCAAAATGACGGAAGTCCATGCGGCATTAGGTTTAGCGAACCTCAAGTATTTTGATGAAGTCTTAGCCGACAGAAAACACAAATACCTGCTTTATCGTGACTCACTGCAAGCCAATCCAAATTTAAGCTTCCAAAAACTAAACGGCGACGGATGCAACTATTCCTACTTCCCTGTTATTTTTGAAACCGAGCAAGCCTTATTGGAAGTGGAAAAAAAATTAAACGAGCAAAAAGTCTTCCCTAGACGATATTTTTACCCTTCGTTAAATACGTTAAGTCATATTGTCAAATATCAACCGATGCCTGAATCAGAAAACATAGCAAAGCGCATACTCTGCTTGCCGTTATATAAAAACCTTCAGGTTGACGATATTGAAAGAATAATTGGGTTGATATTATGAAGAATACAATTTCAAAAACACAAAGTCACCAGGCCTGCTTGATTTCAAGAGATGTTGCTAGCCGGATTTTATGTTTGCCGATATATCCAGGTTTAACACCGATTGAGCAAGCTAGCGTAATACAAGTTATTAAGGATTGTTTATGACCCAAAAACTAAATTTCTGTTTTAAAGGCAATCGCACGTATGTGCACGGCACGGATATTGTCGCCGGATTGTTTAAAACCTTTGCTAATGCCGACTTGAGTGCTATTGATCTAAAGTTTAACGGCATAGCGCATACTAACTTAGATTTAATCGCAGGCACAGATAGTAGTGAAGCTAAGGTAAATATTCGTTGGCAAGAGTCGGGACAAGAAAAGCATTATCAATTGATCGAAAATGGTGAGCCGATTGAATGTCGTTATGAGTATGATGAAAGTTCTATTATTGAAAAAGCGGTTTTAAACACCGATAACCAGTTAATAAAGTTATCACAAAATACGGGCTACACTTTATGTGAAAACTTTGTTGCATTGAATAAGCACCTGTTGCAGTCGTTGTTTCCAAATGAGCAAGGTAAATGGTATTTCACTCGTTTAGAGCAGATTAAGCTGATTTCGGACGATGCATTGATTGAAGTTAAGATGATTAAAAACTTCAATTTCAGATTGACCAAAAGCGACATTTTGTTAGATAACGAAGTGATAGGCAGTGTGTACTTTACGATGGTTAGAGGCTAGCCATGATAGCAATTACAACAATTGGAAAATATCTGCCGGAAAACCGAGTTTCAAACTTGAGGTTGCTTGAAAAGTTTGAAACCGATGAAGCCTTTATACGTGACAAGATTGGCGTTGTGCAGCGCGCACAAAAAGCACCAGGGCAAAAAGCATCGGATTTATGTCTTAAAGCATTTGAAAATCTTTTGTCGCAAAAAGAGCTGGACACAAGCAGCGTTGATTGCTGTGTTGTCGTGACGCAAAACCCCGACTTAAACATCCCTCATACGTCTGCAATTGTCCACGGTGCGTTAGATTTACCCGAGTCTTGCGCTTGTTTTGATATTTCACTGGGTTGTTCAGGTTATGTTTATGGATTATCGGTTGTAACCGCTTTTATGCAAGCGAACGGCTTTAAAACAGGGCTGTTATTTACCGCCGACCCTTATTCAGACATTATTGACCCCGATGATAAAAATACAGCTTTAATTTTTGGTGATGGTGCAACAGTCACCTTGTTAGAAGAAAATCAGCCAGGCCTGGTGGCTTTAGGGTATGACTTCGGTTCAAAGGGCGCAGGGTATAAAAACCTGGTTAATGAAGGCAAACTTTATATGAACGGGCGAGCCGTCTTTAACTTCACGGCTGGAGTTGTACCGAAGTCGATTGAAAAATTATTGCAGAAGTTAAACCTAGAAAAATCTGAGATTGATCAATGGTACTTGCATCAAGGCAGCAAATATATTGTCGATACCATAACCATGCGGTTAGGTTTAGAGCCAGAAAAAGTGGTATTTAACATGTATGAGTATGGCAACACCGTATCGTCTTCCATTCCGATGTTATTAAGTGACGATTTAAACAAATTTATATCAGGTCAAAAAATTGGCCTAAGTGGATTTGGTGTTGGTCTGTCTTGGGCATCTGCCATATTTGAAATGAAATAGGAGTATATAAATGAGCAAAGTAACCGTAGAACAAATTTTAAAAACCATTGAAAACGCAAATCTAGTAAAAGATGTAAATGCCTTAGACCACGCCAAGCCACTGCGCGAGCAAGGCATCGACTCGCTAGATTTTTCAGGTGTGTTGTTCAATATGGAAGAAGCCTTCGGCATCGAAATCCCGGATGCAGATATTGATGGATTGCAAACTATTAATGATATTTTGATTTATGTGAATAGTAAGGTTTGATAGGAATGTCAGCTGTCGCTTTAAAAGATCCAATCGGTGTTTTTGAGCTGCTAAACTTTATTGAAGATTTAGTTATAGGAGCCAAGCTAAATACCCCTAACCAATTTGAGATAACGGGTATTTCAGATGGTAGAGCACCAATAAGTCATACCATTTGTTTTCTAGAAGACATATCGCTAGTTAAACAAGATCCGACTGTGCTTTATATTCTGCCCGAGCATATTGATGGTTTAGTAACTTTGGTAACAGAAGATCCGCGTTATGTCTTTATCAAACTTTTAGAACATATTCAAAAATATGATAATTACGAACCTCTACCAGACGGTTTCAGAGATTTTGTTCACGCTACAGCTTTTGTCCATGAAAAGGCCATTTTAGAAAGCGGTGTTTTTATTGGTGAAAATGCTTGGATTGGAGCTGGTGTAGTTGTAAAAAAAGGCTCTGTGATTGGAAAGAACTCAATTATTCGAGAAAACACAGTTCTTGGTTGTCCAGGCATCGCGCTTTATAAGGCCAAAAATGGTGAAGTTTTACGTTTTCCTCATTTGTCGGGCGTGAGCATTGGCGATAATGTTGAAATAGGTGCTAATGCCGTAATAGTGCAAGGTACGCTTAAGCCTACGGTTGTAGAAGATGATGTTGTGATTGGAAATTTGTGCAACATTGGGCATGGCGTAACAGTTAAATCTAAAGTTTGGATGTCGGTTGGAACTTTAATTGGTGGAAATTGCGTGGTAGAGCAAAACGCAACATTAGGTTTAGGGGTTTCTGTTAAAGATAGGTTGCATATTGAAGAAAATACATCTGTTGGTATGGGTTCAGTGATAACGAAGTCAACCACTGCAAATACGAGTTATTTTGGAAATCCAGCCCAACCTTTACGGGGATTAAAGACTGGGCCAGTAAGATAGTGAGTGTAAAACGCAACTCCATCGCCAATTACATTGGTCAAAGCTACACGATTCTAATCGGGATTGTGATCACGCCTTTGTATTTGCAATATTTGGGTGCAGAGGCTTATGGTTTGGTAGGTTTTTTTGCGCTCATGCAGGCGTGGATGGGCTTGTTGGATATGGGTTTAAGCCCAACGCTAGGGCGGCATGTAGCTTATGCGCGTGGTCGTGAAAATGGGTTTGAGTTTTTTAAGCGGTTGTTAAAAAGTTTTGAGCTGATTTTCCTTGGATTGGCCATCTTAATCATACTGGGTGTCTTTTTTTCCAGTGAATGGATTGCCTCAAATTGGGTAATCGCACAAAGCCTTTCGACCGAAACCATCGTTTACTGCATTGCATTAATGGGTGTCATGATCGGATTGCGTTGGTTTGCGAGTCTTTATCGCAGCGGGATTAACGGACTTGAAGATCAAGTTTGGTTGAATGGTGCCAACATTATATTGATAAGCTTTAAGTTTATCGGCGCATTGGTTCTGTTAGCTTTTGTTACACAAGAAGTCAGACACTTTTTTGAATACCAATTAGTAATTGGGCTTTTAGAGGTTTTAGTGTTTTCTTGGCGTTTTTATGCTAAGTTGCCCGCCACGCAAACATCACCAGGCCTGGTATATTTTGATTGGCAAGCAGTAAAGTCGGTTGCGCCATTTGCTTTGAGTATCGCTTATACCGCTGGCATTTGGGTGTTGGTGACTCAAACCGATAAATTGATTCTGTCGGGTGTGTTAACTTTGGCGGAATTTGGCTATTTCAGTTTGGTCGCTTTGGTGGCAGGTGGAATTACCGCTTTGTCTGGCCCCATTTCGCAAGCTATTATGCCGCGAATGACTATGTTGTTAGCAGCAGGCAAAAAAGATGAAATGCTGGTGATATATCGTCAAGCCAGTCAGATTGTCACTTTGATTTCTTTTTCGGTCGCGATGATGATTGGCCTTTACGCCGAAACATTATTCTATGCTTGGACCGGCGATAGAGAAGCTGCTACTTGGGGGGCGCAAGTATTAATTTGGTTTGCTTTGGGCAATGGGGTCTTGGCCATTGGCGCGTTTCAATATTATCTGCAAAGTGCGTTTGGGCAATTAAAATTACATGTCATTGGCTCGACAATATCGGCCGTCATTCAAATCCCCATTATTTATTGGGCGGCCGTGAATTACGGCGCAATTGGCGCAGGTGTGGCATGGTTTAGTTTTCGGGTGATTTGGTTCCTTTGGTGGACACCGATTGTGCACAGCAAATTCGTGCCGGGGTTTCATTGGAAATGGCTGCTTAAAGACATAATGCCGATACTAGCTATGATCGCGGCGGTTGCTTGGCTTCTGTCGGAAAGTTTTGGGCTCTCTTTAGAAACAAATCGCTTGCAACTGTTTATAGAGATGGGGTTGCTTGGCGTAGCATTGTTAACTTTATCTGCTTTGAGTGCGCCAGTTATCCGCACTAAGATATTACAAAAACTTAAAATTGTTAAAAACTAGAGAAATCATGAGAAATCTACGAACCGAAGACGAAATTATTGCCAATTGGAAAGGCGATATTGACCAACCAGTGGTCAGTATTTGCTGCATCACCTACAACCACGAACCTTATGTAGAAGACGCGCTCGAAGGTTTCCTGAACCAAGAAACCAATTTCCCCTTTGAAATCCTAATCCATGACGATGCCTCCACTGACCGCACCGCCGCGATAATCCGCGAGTACGAAGTCAAATATCCAAGACTGATAAAACCGATTTATCAAACTGAAAATCAGTATTCCAAAGGGTTGAAAATGAACCCAACCTTCAACTTCCCGAGGTCAAAGGGTCAATATATAGCTCTTTGTGAAGGAGATGATTACTGGATAGCATCGGAGAAACTACAAACGCAAGTTCAATTAATGCGAGAATATCCTGACGTCAATATCTCATTTCACCCAGCCTATAAAGTAGACGGTTTTGAGCTCAAGAAAAACAAAATTTTTGCAAACCATTCTAAGGATGTAAAAATATTTACACCAAAAGAGGTTATTCTGGGTGGTGGTGGATTTATGCCTACACAGAGTTTAATGATCAAGTCAGAATTATTAAAAAATTTACCTGATTGGTTTTTTAATAATGCGCCGGTTGGTGATTACTATTTACAAATCATCAGCTCTATCGATAATGGCGCATTATATTTTCCTATGATACTCGGTATTTATCGAACAAATATTACTGGTAGCTGGTCATCTGAAAGAAAACTTGAAATAGAGAAGTTTTTTCTAGCTTTGGATAAGCTGGATAGCTGGTTTAGTAATAAATATTCGAAGGAGGTGTCTATCGCAAAGAAGCATCTCTACTATTCTGCGGGTCGGCTTGAGCTTGCAAAGGGTAATTTCTTAGAGTCACGAATATTTATTTTAAAAAGCTTATGGGTTAGAGATTTAGTTTTTAAGGCAGTCGTGATTTATTTTTTATCTTTTCTGAAATTGAGAGTCTAGTCTAGTGGATTTGGTATATCTAGCAATTCCTATTTTAACTTTGCTGATAATGCTTAGAGTATTTCTACCATTTAATCGATTCATTTTTAATCCTGCTGGTTTTGTAGTTGCTTTATATTTGATCGGTTTGGTTTTTTCTATTAGTCTAGGTTTTATAGCAACTGTTTCTGTGTATAAGTTAAGTTTTTGGACAATGTTATATTTATCTATTTTGTTTATACTTTATTTTACACCTTTATTCCTTGCCACTTCGGCAGGACACCAATTCATAGATATTAGCCAAAAGAAAATTATTCACTATCTTGCATGGATTTTTGCTATTGGTAGTGTATTTTCGTTTATCTACTTTTTAGATAGTGCCATTTATATGATGTCAGGTGATGTTGGTCAAAAGAGAAATGACTGGTCTTGGTATGGCTTTAGGGATATAGAGTTTGATCCAACTTTAAATTTTGTAGCTACAGGGTTCGCGACCTTTTTTGGTTTGATTCAATTATTAGCGTACTATGTAAAGTTTTTCCTAAGGCAAAGCCTGCAGAATAATGTTTTATTCTGGCTTCTAGTTCTTGGTAGTCTCAGTTATGTTGTCCTGGTGTTATCTTTTGCAGGGCGAGATGGTATTGTTTATTGGATTTTTTCTATAGTTTTTGTAGACTTATTGTTTTATCGCTTTTTTGGATTTAGCTTAATTTTTAGAAATTTTAAAAAATTTTTTTTATTTTTTTTCTTTACTTTCAATACCATTTTTTTTAATAAGTTTATCTAGGTTTGGTGATGATTTTTTTATTGCAATAATAGATTACTTTGGCCAAATGCCTTTCCACTTTAATGATTTAATGGTGATTTCTCCTCCCTTAATGTTGGGTCTTTCAGGGTTTCCGGATTTTTATAATTTTTTTTCTTCATCTGTTTTAACAGCAAGTGATTGGAATCACTATTATTTTAATGCGGGTACTGCACCATGGTTTTTTAATTATTTTTTTGGATCTTTTGTTAAAGATTTTGGCGCGGTGGGTACTTTGGTAATATTTTTTACAATATTCATAATTTCTATTATTTATGTATATAAAATTAAAAATAATAGAAAAGTTTATTTTGAAGATTTGATGGTTTTTTATTTATATTCCCAGGTTGGGTTTATGGGTTTTTTCTATTTTAGACATTATGCCCTTAATAATTTTTTGATTCTATATATTTTATTGGTTTTATTGTTTTTTATTTTAAGGCTTGCTAGGGTTAGATAAATTCATTATGTGTTTAACCAAGGATGTAAAATGATTTTAATTACGGGTGGAACGGGCTATATTGGTTCTCATGCCTGCATTGAGTTGTTGGAGCAGGGCTATAGTTTAATTGTTCTGGATAATTTGTCGAACTCTTCGATAGTGAGTTTACAACGGGCGGCTTATATTTCTGGAGTTAATTTAGATTCCCCCCTCCCCCGTCATTTAGAGTGGGAAGATTCTAGTTTTTTGTTTGTTGAGGGGGATATTCGTGATAAGCCTTTGTTGAGGTCAATTTTTGAACGATTCGATATTGAAGCGGTGATTCATTTTGCAGGATTGAAGGCGGTGGGAGAGTCTGTTGAGCAGCCTTTGATGTATTACGATAATAATGTTTCTGGTTCTATTGCGTTATTTGAGGTAATGGCCGAGTTTGGCTGTAAGCGGTTGGTGTTTAGTTCTTCAGCGACGGTGTATGGTGATCCGGCTTCTGTTCCGATTCGTGAGGACTTTCCTTTATCAACCACAAACCCTTATGGTGCGTCAAAGTTAATGATTGAAAATATCCTACGCGATGTTTATAAAAGTGATCCTGCTTGGTCGATTGCCTTGTTACGTTATTTTAATCCGGTGGGTGCTCACCAGTCAGGTTTGATCGGTGAAGATCCGAATGGTATTCCCAATAATTTGATGCCGTTTATTTCTCAAGTCGCGGTGGGTGTGCGTGAAAAGCTGAATGTTTTTGGTGGAGATTACGATACGGTGGATAGTACGGGCGTTCGCGATTATATTCACGTGGTGGACTTGGCTAAAGGTCATGTTAAAGCTTTAGAAGCATTAAAAAAACAACCAGACCCGAAAGGGCATAAAGGCTTGCTTACAGTGAATTTGGGTACAGGTCGTGGATATTCAGTATTGGAAATGATTAAATCATTTGAAAAGGCTTCTGGTAAAAAGATACCTTATGAGATTGTCGCCCGCAGGCCAGGTGATGTAGCTCAGTGCTATGCTGACTCTAGTTATGCATTCGAAGTGCTTGGTTGGAAAGCGGAGTTGGGTATCGAACAAATGTGTCAGGATACATGGCGTTGGCAAAGCATGAATCCTAAAGGTTATAAAGTCTGATGAATAATAAACTAGCGTTAATCAATATTTCTAACATTCATGGCGGGGGGGCGCTTCAGGTTGCGATATCGTTTGTTTCTGAGTTATTGGTCTTTGATAAGTCTGATCCTAGAATCAAAATATTAATTTCTTCTGAAGTTGCTGAAGCACTTAATCCAACAGCTTTGCAAGTCCCAAAATGGGATATTGAAGTTTTTAATACCTATGGGCTAAAAACCTTGTGGTCGGGTCTGCGTCTTATTCAGCAAGAGTATGATGTGGTTTTTACTTTGTTCGGCCCAAAATACACCTTGTTAAAGGTAAGGCATGACATTGTGGGTTTTGCACAGCCATGGATTTTAGACTTCAATAATCCAATTAGTTGTGGCATGTCTTATATTGGAAGGGCTAAATTAAAGGCGAAGTTTGCTTTGCAAAAGTGGTTTTTTAAACGTGCTGATCATTTAGTTGTAGAGCTAGAACATGTTAAACATTCATTATCTCAACAGGGTATTTTTGACCAAGAAAATATCACTGTTGTACACAATACGATTTCCAACTTGTATTTAAATTCAAGTCTTTGGAAAAGTGTTGAGGTCCATCGACAACAAGATGAAATTGCTATTGGTTTTGTGACGCGTGATTATTCGCATAAGAACATTCAAATATTGCCCCAAGTTGCTCAAATTCTTCGACAAAAATATCAGTTACCAGTTAAGTTTTATTTATCTTTAACAGATAAAGAGTGGTTAAATTATTCACAGGCTTTTGGAAACAATGGTCAAACGGTTGGTTCTTTAAGCGTTTATCAATGCCCGTCTTTTTATCAACAGATGGATGCGGTAATTTTTCCAAGTTTATTGGAATGTTTTTCAGCAACACCCTTAGAGGCGTTGGCAATGAAAAAGCCACTGTTTGCGTCTGATAGGGGGTTTGTGCGTGATGTTTGCGAAGATTATGCGATGTATTTTGATCCGATCAATGCTGAAGATACTGCAGAAGTGATTGCTAATTATTTTCAAGGTTCACAAAAAACAGATGGTGAACTTGAAGCGGCAAGAAATCATGTCTTGAATTTCTCCAATGCTACCCAGCGAGCAAAAGATTATTTGAAAATTATTGAACAATATTTAGAGAATTAGAATTTATGTTTAAAGACAAAGTACTTATGATCACCGGTGGTACAGGCTCGTTTGGTAACGCGGTGTTAAAGCGATTTTTGGATTCGGATTTAAAAGAGATTCGGATCTTTTCGCGTGATGAGAAGAAGCAGGATGATATGCGAAAGCGTTATTCGAATCCTAAGCTGAAGTTTTATATTGGTGATGTGCGGGATTTTCGTTCAGTGTTGAATGCGACGCGTGGGGTGGATTTTATTTTTCATGCGGCGGCGTTAAAGCAGGTGCCTTCGTGTGAGTTTCATCCGATGGAAGCGGTGAATACGAATGTGTTGGGCACTGAAAATGTACTTGAAGCAGCGATTCAAAACGAAGTAAAGCGCGTAGTGTGTTTGAGTACAGATAAGGCGGTGTACCCGATCAATGCGATGGGTATTTCTAAAGCAATGATGGAAAAGGTGATGGTCGCTAAGTCGCGCAATGTGGATGATCAAAAAACAGTTATTTGTGGCACACGTTATGGCAATGTGATGGCATCGCGTGGTTCGGTGATTCCGTTGTTTATAGAGCAGATGCGTGCGGGCACTCCTTTGTCGATTACTGACCCGAATATGACGCGCTTTATGATGACCTTGGCAGATGCAGTGGATTTGGTGTTGTATGCGTTTGAACATGGTAATAACGGTGATATTTTTGTGCAGAAGGCGCCAGCCGCGACGGTTGAGACATTGGCGAAAGCTCTACGTGAAATGCTTGGTTTGCCGGATCATCCGATCAATATTATCGGCACACGTCATGGTGAGAAGTTGTTTGAAGCTTTGTTAAGTCGTGAAGAGATGGCGAGTGCCGAAGATATGGGTGATTACTTCCGTGTGCCGCCGGATTTGCGGGATTTGAATTATGCTAAGTTTGTAGAAGAAGGCGATAAAAAAGTCTCGGCACTCGAAGATTACAACTCGCACAACACCCAGCGTTTGGATGTGGAAGGCATGAAGCAGTTGTTGCTTAAATTGGAATTCATGCAAAAAATCGCAAACGGTGAATACGCAACGCCGGAGGAGTAATCAGTTTATGTCAAATCAAGATATTCGTTGGTTACAACGCTTTGAGCACTTTAAACAAGCGCATGAGCAACTTAAAGAAGCGTTAAGTGAGATGGCTTCGCGTAAGTTAAGCAAGCTTGAGAAGCAAGGCACAATTCAAGCGTTTGAGTTTACGTATGAATTGGCCTGGAATGTATTAAGGGATTATTTGATTTGGCAAGGGGTGGAAACTATTTCAGGTTCACGTGATGCGATCCGTGAAGGGTTTCGGTTGGGTTTAATTTCGGATGGGCAGGCCTGGTTGGCGATGCTACAAGACCGCAATCGAACCGTGCATACCTACAATGAAGCGACGGCGAATCAAATTATTGAACAATTAGCTGGAGTGTATGCGGGTTTGTTTTTAGAGTTTGAGGTTAAGTTTGAAAGTTTAGCGGATAGCAGTTTGCAAACGATGGATAAGGTCAATGTGTGACGCAAGTGGTCTTAGTGAAACTAATTGCGCAAGGCTGAAATATGTTTTTGCGCATTATCCTGACATTCAAAAAGTGATTTTGTATGGTTCACGCGCTAAAGGAAATTTCCGCCCTAATTCGGATATTGATTTGACGATAATGGGTGATTTGAATTGGCAAAGTTTTACACGGCTTGAGAGTGAGTTGGATGATTTGTTGTTGCCTTACAAAATTGATTTGTCTTTGTTTGCCCATTTGGAAAATACCCGGTTGATTGAACATATCGAGCGTGTGGGGAAAGTTTTTTACCAAAAAGAAAATGATTGAGGGTTTATGAAAGTTTTAGTGACGGGTGCGGATGGTTTTATTGGTAAAAACTTATGTGTTACCTTGCAGCGCCGTGATGATATTGAGATTGTTAAATTTACACGGGAATCGAATCCTGCCGAATTACCAGGCCTGGTTGTTGGGGTCGATTTTGTTTTCCATTTGGCGGGTGTTAATCGGCCAAAGGAAGAAAAAGAGTTTTTTGAAGGCAATGCAGATTTAACTAAATTGCTGTGTGATGCGATTCGCGCTAGTGGCAAAAAAATACCGGTCATTTTATCGTCTTCAATTCAAGCTGAACGCATGAATCCCTACGGACGCAGTAAGTTGCAGGCCGAAATGCATTTGCTGAATTTGTATATGGAAACTGAAAACCCAGTTTATATTTACCGTTTACCGAATGTATTTGGTAAGTGGTGTAAGCCTAACTATAACTCGGCAGTGGCAACCTTTTGCCATAACATTAGCCACGGCTTGCCAATTCAGATTAATGATCCCGATGCGGAATTGAATTTGGTGCATATTGGCGCGGTGGTGCATTCGTTTATGCAGGTGTTTAGCACCAGGCCTGGTGATAAGTTGTATGTGGATGTTGCGCCGGTTTATAAAGTTAAATTGGGCGTGTTGGCCGACCAGCTTTATAAGTTTAGAGATAGCCGTGATACCCTGGTGACTGAGGAAGTCGGTGAGGGCTTTTTGCGAGTGCTGTATGCGACTTATATCAGTTATATAACGCCTGACCAGTTTAATTATCCCTTGGTTAAGCATGAAGACCCACGTGGGGTGTTTGTTGAGATGCTAAAAACTAAGGATTCCGGGCAGTTTTCGTTTTTTACCGCGCATCCGGGTATTACGCGTGGCGGGCATTATCACCATGTTAAAACCGAGAAGTTTTTGGTGATTAAGGGTAAGGCGCGTTTTGGCTTCCGCCATATTGTGACAGATGAGGTGCGTGAGATTTTTACATCCGGCGATCAGCCGGAAATTGTGGAAACTGTGCCAGGTTGGTCGCATGATATTACTAATGTCGGTGATGATGAAATGGTCGTGATGTTATGGGCGAATGAGAATTTTAATCCAGAAAAGCCAGATACGGTTGCTTATAAAGTTTAATTGTATTTTGTAAAGCAGAACGCTCTCATTCTGAGCGGAGCGAAGAATCTCTATCCGTAAATAATAAATTAGGAGATTCTTCACTTTGTTCAGAATGACACTGTGGGTATTGCAAACACGCTAATTGAATAAGAGTTGAGGTTTATGAAAAAATTAAAAGTGTGGACGGTCGTTGGCACTCGTCCAGAAATTATTCGTTTGTCGTGTGTGATGAAAAAGCTGGATGAGCATTGCGAGCATGTTTTGGTGCACACGGGTCAAAACTATGACTATGAACTCAATGAGATTTTTTTTAATGATTTGGGTATTCGTAAACCGGATTATTTTTTAGGCGCGGCGGGTGCTTCGGGTGCTGAAACGATTGGTAATGTCATTATTGCCGTCGATAAAGTTTTAGCAGAAGTTCAGCCTGAAGCCTTATTGGTATTGGGGGATACGAATAGTTGTATGGCGGTGTTGCCTGCGAAACGTCGCAAGATTCCGACTTTTCACATGGAGGCGGGTAACCGTTGTTTTGATCAGCGCGTACCAGAGGAAATTAACCGTCGAATAGTGGATCACATGGCGGATATTAACTTGACTTATAGCTCGATTGCGCGGGATTACTTGTTACGCGAAGGTTTGCCTGCGGATATGGTGATTAAAACCGGTAGCCCGATGTTTGAGGTGTTGAATACTTATCGTGAAGGCATTGAGGCGTCAGATGTTTTAGAGCGTTTAAAGTTGAAAAAGCATCAGTTTTTTGTCGTCAGTGCGCACCGCGAAGAAAACGTCGACACGCCGCAGANNACGTCGATTCGGATAAAAACTTTTTAAATCTGGCAGAGTCGTTAAATACGATTGCCGAAACCTATCAAATGCCGGTGATTGTCTCAACGCATCCGCGAACCCAAAAACGGGTGGACGCAATGGGGATTAAGTTTAATCCTTTGGTGCAGTTATTAAAGCCGCTGGGATTTAAGGATTACAACAAGTTGCAGTTATGTGCGAAAGCCGTGTTATCGGATAGCGGCACGATTAACGAAGAATCCTCGATTATGAATTTCCCGGCGTTAAATCTACGCGAAGCACATGAGCGCCCAGAAGGCATGGAGGAGGCCGCGGTAATTATGACCGGGTTGCAAAAAGACCGCATTATGCAAAGTTTGGCGGTGATTGAAAATCAACCACGCGATGATAAACGTTTGATTCGCCAAGTCTATGATTACTCCATGCCAAATGTGTCTGACAAAATGGTGCGCATTATTCATAGTTACACCGATTATGTAAACCGTGTAGTTTGGAAGAAGTATTAATCTATGCGTCTGTTAATCCTTAGCGATGATTATTTGCCAAATAGTACGCGGGTACACGCCAAAATGTTGCATGAGTTGGCGCTTGAGTTTAAAGCTAAGGGGCATGATGTAGTTGTGCTTACGCCGGGTAATTCCTCGCAATCTACAAGGTTAGTTAAAGATAGATTGGATGATGTTGAGGTTTGGCGTTTTCGTTCTGGACCGGTGAAGGATATTTCGCGGGTGCGGCGTTTGATTAATGAGAGTTTGCTATCTTTTAGGGCATGGCAAGCGATTAAGCCAGAGCTTAGTTCTATGAAGGTCGATGGTGTTGTGTATTACTCACCATCGATTTTTTTTGGTTTTTTGGTCGCTAAACTGAAAGGCGTTTTCGGTTGCCGCAGTTACTTGGTTTTGCGCGACTTATTTCCGCAGTGGGCGATTGATGAAAAGATGATCGGCGAGCATTCGCCTATTGCTTATTATTTGCGCTATTTTGAGCGAAAAAACTATTTGTCTGCGGATCGTATTGGTTTGATGTCTGAAAAAAATATTGAAGTGTTTAGCTCGCTTCAACCCAAGTTTACCAATGTTGAGGTGTTGCGCAATTGGGTGAGTGCGGATGTTGATGTTGCGACAACCCCTTACTGGCGTTTGAAATTAGGCTTGGAAGATAAGGTTGTTTTTTTATACGGCGGCAACATCGGTAAAGCTCAAGATATGCCGAATTTGATGCGTTTAGCGGCTTCGATGAAGGATGTGGTGGATGCGCATTTTGTTTTAGTAGGTCAAGGTGAAAGTTACCAAGAGGTCGCCGATTTTATTGAGCGGCACGCTTTGCAGAACGTGACCTTGATGCCTTCTATTTCTCAGGATGAGTTTAAAAACTTGTTGTCGGAAGTGGATGTCGGTTTATTTTCTTTAGCGCGTTCACATACCGCGCATAATTTCCCTGGAAAAATCTTAGGTTATATCGCGAATTATTTACCTATTTTGGGAAGTGTTAACCCCGGTAATGATTTGATGCCAATGATTAATGATCATCAAGCGGGGTTTGTTTTTGAAAATGGTGATGATAAGGCTTTGTTAAAGGCGGCTAAAGATTTGGCTATATTTATGGATTTGCGGAAAGCTTGCGGTGTAAATGCCCGTCAGCTTTTGGGTAGCCACTTTTCTGTTGAGTCGGCGGCTAATAAGATTTTAAAAGCATTAGATGGTGATTCCGCTACGTTCTTAACTCAGCAAGAGGGCAAAGTATGAAGGTCTTTTTAACGGGGGCTACAGGCTTTGTTGGGTCGGCTTTGTTGTCGCGTTTTGTTACGGATGGCGATGCGGTTCGGGCTTTGGTGCGTCGGCGCTCGGATGCGTTGCCTGTTGAGGTTGAGCAGGTTGTTGGTGATTTGGAGTTGTTTTCTGGTTATGCTCAGACGGTTGGAGATCCTTCGGCTTTGCCTCAGGATGACAGTAATGATTCGCTCAGATTGGCATTGAATAACATTGAGGTGGTCGTGCATGCGGCGGCGCGGGCACATATTATGCGCGACGATGTGGCTGATCCATTGGCAGAATATCGCCGTGTGAATCGGGATGCGACGTTGGCTTTGGCTCGGTTGGCGGCTGATGCAGAGGTTAAACGGTTTGTGTTTGTGAGTTCGGTTAAGGTAAATGGGGAACAGACCAGGCCTGGCGATGCTTTTAAACCTGACGTAGTTGAACCGCCATCTGATCCTTATGGATTGTCTAAGTTTGAAGCGGAGCAAGGTTTGTTGGTAATTGCGCGTGAAACCGGCATGGAGGTGGTGATTGTTCGGCCTCCTTTGGTGTATGGGCCGAATGCGAAGGGCAACTTTGCGTCGATGGTGAAGTGGGTTAAAAGAGGTGTTCCTTTGCCATTAGGTGCGGTTCGTAATTTTCGATCAATGGTCGCGTTGGATAATTTGGTGGATTTTATTGCGCTGTGCGCGGATCGTGATCGTTCGCCTAAGGCGGCTAATGAGGTGTTTTTGATTTCGGATGGTGTGGATGTCTCGACGTCTGATTTGTTGCGCAAGGTGGCGAAGGCGTGTGGGGTTAAATCTCGTTTGCTGCCAGTACCGGTTAGCTTGATGCGATTTGCGTCGAAGGTGTTGGG